>JAJZCB010000066.1 GCA_021846285.1 Bacillota bacterium | reverse complement strand
CTGCATGCGCGAGCACAACATACTTCGACGAACCGCAGGGAAGAGATTCTGGAGGCCGCAGTGGCAGTCTTTGCGGAAAGCGGCTACTATCGCGCGACAACAGCCCAGGTAGCTGAAAGAGTCGGCATTTCGCAACCTTACGTATACAGGTTTTTTGAGACTAAGGAGGCTCTTTTTCTGGCAGCGCTTGAGCGCGCAACGGACCGTATTGTGCGCGTCTTCTCGGAAGTGCAGGCATCGCCAGAACAACTGGCAGAAGAGATGGGTCGCGCATACGTCGAACTCACGCGCACACACCGCAACGAGATCGTGCTTCAGGTTCAGGCGCAGGGCATTCGTGACGAACCAATTCGACAGGCGATGCGCAGCAGCATGAGACGGGTGAAAGACGTGGTAACGCAGCGACTCATGACTGCCGGCATCCGGAACGCGCAACCGCAGGTCAGCGCTTTTTTGGCAAAGGGCATGCTTTGCAACGTTGCCGCCGTGCTGGGCATGCCTGAACTTACAGAATGTCTGTAACGCAGACTGCGAGTATCCAGGACGGTGAGGGATAAAAAATGACATTTTCAAAGATGCTCCTGTGGGTGAATTGCGCTCTATTTGTGGCGTTCGGCGTCGGTTTTGTCATAGCTCCGGAATTTCTCTCAAAGTTGATAACCGGCGCTGCTCCGCACGCTATGAATGCACTCACTGACATGCGCGCGACCTATGGGGGGATGGCCTTAGGCATCGGTGTATTCTTTGGGCTCTGCGCCCGCAAGTCATCATTCACCCATATGGGTCTGATGGCATCATGGCTTGTTTTCAGTTCGATCGCTGTCAGTCGCTTGATCGGAATCATTGTTGATGGTTCTCCCAACGTGTTCATGCTTATCTTGCTCGCCGCCGAATTACTCTTTGTGGTTTTGGTGAGCGTAGCGGTAAAAAGCATTAGAAATACTTGAATCTTTGGTCGTTTGAACGTGCTCTGGAATGCGGGATAGACTTCTATGTCTGAGTTTTGCGAAGCAAAATCTCACTTACGCGCCGCCATCAGTGGAATGAAAAACCCGCCCGTCAGGATTCATATGCTGTGCCCGTCGCGAGTTCGGCGTAGCCGTGTCTGAGCAGGGGCACAGCATATGAATCCGGTCGGCAGGAACGGTCGTGCGAGGGGCTTGCGACCAGACCGATTTTCGTGTACTGTAAGCACAAGTACAAGATTGTGGTCGATGAAAGGGACAGTAGCGCGGTGCTCGCTGCAAAGAGAGCTTGGACAAGGTGAGAGCCGAGTCGGTGTACGCCGCATGAAGATCGCCCCGGAGACGCTAGGTGAACACCGGCTTGAACAGGTCGGCGAGTAACCGAGCCGGATCACGCCCGTTAGAGCGTAGCCAATGAGACGGAGCAAGCGCGTTGCGGTTGTTGCTTCGTGAATTAGGGTGGTACCTCGCGACTTCTGTCTGCGCCCCTATGGGGATGCGGGCTTTTTTGTTTTATGGGTGAACGTACATGTGGGGGAATGACGATGGAATACGATAAGACCTTAAATCTCATGCACACGGACTTTCCGATGCGGGGTAGCCTGCCATCGCGGGAGCCGGAGATATTGGACAAGTGGCGTGCACTTGACCTCTATGACCTGGTGCAGCAAAGCAAGAAGGGCAAACCCAAATTCATCTTGCACGACGGTCCTCCGTATGCAAACGGCGACACGCATCTTGGTCATGCGTTGAATAAAATCATCAAGGATATCATTGTCAAGTCCCGTTCCATGGATGGGTATGACGCACCGTATGTGCCCGGCTGGGACACGCACGGATTGCCGATTGAAAACGCGATTATCAAGGCCCAAAAGCTGAATCGTCACGATGTTGGCATCGTTGCGTTTCGGCAGGCGTGCGCTGACTACGCTCACGACTATATCGAGCTGCAAAAGCGGCAGTTTCAGCGCTTCGGTGTACGGGGAGACTTCGCCCGTCCGTATGTGACCATGGATCCCTCGTATGAGGCGGCTCAGGTGCGCGTGTTCGGCGTGATGGCTGAACGGGGATACATCTACAAAGGACGTAAACCCGTCTACTGGTGTCCGTCTTGCGAAACGGCGCTTGCAGAAGCCGAGATTGAGTATGACAACCGCCAATCTCCATCAATCTATGTCGCCTTTCCGCTGCGCAGCGGTGGTTCCATACTTCCCGATGACTCCGAGATCGTGATCTGGACCACGACGCCGTGGACGATCCCGGCCAATGTGGCCATTGCTCTTGGTCCTGATTTTGACTATGCGCTGATTGAAGTCGCAGGGCGCAAACTGCTGATGGCCCAGACGCTCTCTGCGCAGGTGTTGAAAGAACTCGGGTGGCAGGATGAACCCATGCGCGTCATCAGTACGCATAAAGGGGCGGAGTTGGAGCGACTGGTGGCCAGACATCCACTCTATGATCGCGACTCGCTGGTGATCATGGGCGATCACGTCACTCTCGATGCTGGTACGGGCGCCGTGCACACGGCGACGGGTCACGGTATGGACGACTATTTGGTCGGCCTTCGCTATCAACTCCCGATCTTCGCACCGCTCGATGACCGTGGACACTTCACGGAAGAAGGAGCGCCCTTTACCGGCCTGTTTTATGCCAAGGCAAACCCTGCGATCGTTGAGGCGCTGTCAGAACAGGGGGCGTTGCTTGCCAGTCACAAATTGGAACACCAGTATCCGCACTGTTGGCGTTGCAAGAATCCCGTCATTTATCGGGCTACGGAACAATGGTTCGCGTCGATTGAAGCGTTTCGGGACAATATTCTCCGGGAAATCGAACGGGTTGACTGGGCAATCCCCTGGGGCAAGATCAGGCTCCACAACATGGTCGCGGACAGAACAGACTGGTGTATATCCAGGCAACGCACGTGGGGCGTGCCGATCCCTGTGTTTTACTGTGAATCATGTGGCGAGTCACTCTTGTCGGCCGCATCGGTCGAGCATGTGGCGCGACTCTTTGCAGAACATGGTTCGCAGGTGTGGTTTGCCAAGGACGCGGCGGACCTGGCGCCGCCAGACGCAGTGTGCGCTTGCGGCGGCGCCGGATGGCGCAAAGAGACGGATATCATGGACGTCTGGTTTGATTCAGGGTCCAGCCATATGGCGGTGCTTCGTCAGCGCGCTGAATTGTCCTGGCCCGCTGATCTCTACGTGGAGGGATCCGATCAGTATAGGGGCTGGTTTAATTCCTCACTGTCCACAGCAGTCGCTGTGACGGGTCAAGCGCCTTATCGGCAAGTGCTGTCGCACGGATTTATCGTGGACGGAGAAGGCCGTAAGATGTCCAAGAGT
The DNA here is from genome assembly GCA_021846285.1 of Bacillota bacterium. GTDB lineage: Bacteria > Bacillota > Bacilli > Alicyclobacillales > SLC66 > JAKADD01. The sequence continues at coordinate 19,277 of JAJZCB010000066.1, read as the reverse complement.
CTAGGCAACGGCATTGATCCGCTTCAAGTCATCAATCAGATGGGCGCCGACATTTTACGATTGTGGGTATCCTCTGTCGATTACCGCGCGGACGTGCGCATCTCCAATTCAATTTTAAAGCAAGTGTCGGAAGTGTATCGGAAGATGCGCAACACGTTTCGCTTCCTGCTGGGCAATCTGTCTGATTTCGCGGAGGCCCACCGGGTACCCTATGACGATTTGCGCGATATCGACCATTTCCTGCTGGACCGACTGGCACGACTTCAACAAAGGTGCAAGGAGGCGTATCGAACCTACGAGTTTCATGTGGTCTATCAGGCGGTGCAGAATTTTTGCGCCAGCGACCTGTCGAGCTTCTATCTGGATGTTGCCAAAGATGCGCTCTATGTGGAACGGGCCAATTCGCAAACACGTCGCGCTGCCCAGACCGTCATGCACGAGTGCCTGCATACGCTGCTCGGTTTGATCGCGCCCATTCTGACATTTACGGCCGAAGAGATCTGGAGTTACTGTCCTGACGTGGAGTTGCCAACTGTACAGTTGACCGAATGGAGAGAACTTCCGGGCGCTTATTGGCGCGACGATCTTGCCCAGTTCTGGAGCCGTGTCCTGCATGTTCGGGACGTCGTCCTGCAGGCGCTCGAAACCGCTCGCCAGGACAAGCGCATTGGGCAGTCTCTGGGCGCTCGCGTAGAACTTTACGGGCTTTCAGACACCGGGGTGGCGACTCTGTCTGTGGAACAGTGGAAGGAACTGTTGATTGTGTCGGATGTTCAGGTGCGGGGAAGTGCGAAAGAGGCCCCGGCAGAGGCCTTTCGATCGGAGTTGTTGGCAGTCACGGTTGCTGTAGCAGACGGACAAAAGTGCGAACGGTGCTGGCACGTCAGAGAGGATGTCGGCTGTGATTCCAATTATCCGGGAATTTGCGGGAGGTGCGCTCCTATTTTGGAGGAGTTGGGAATATAAAGAGTTATCAGAATGTAAAGGTATGTCATGGAGACGCATCGCAAGAGTTATCGAGCGGTGCTCTTTTTCATACCAGACGCGCGACGACCAGCATCAAAAGTCCGAGTAGACCCATGGCAAGGAAATAGGGGGTGAAGGAGAGATCGTAATTAAAGAGCTGTTTCACGACAAAACTGCTGACCACTTCAATGCCGCCTATCCAGATAAGCATGGTCGCGGCAGAGCGGATCAAGTGGTTGCGCAAGGAATACAACTCCTTTCTTCCTAATCTCACTATCCCATGGATTCTGTCCGCCTACAATGGGGAATCATTGCTGTGCGTTGAACATCCTTTGACAGTTGGATGTGGCTGTTCTACGGTCATTCGCATAGGCAGTCTCTCCACGGGGATCCTAATATCGGGGTTTGCCGCCGGAAAGTGGTGAGGATTGTTGCAAGTGGATCGACATCGAACCGAAAATGGCAATGTGGAGAAACTGAGCGACTATTTTGAACGGGTCAATTTTGGCGCCTATGTACAACTTCTGCAACAACCCAGGAGACTCATCTGGCTCAATTTTGTCGGCGGTCTGGCGCGTGGGGTAGGGATCGGTCTCGGCTTTACGCTGTTGGCTGCATTGTTGATTGTCATCATGCAAAAACTGTCGGTGTGGAATTTGCCGGTAATCGGAACGTACATCGCAGATGTGGTGCGCATTGTTCAGGCGCAACTGCACACGCCTACGATGTAGACCGATTTCCTGCCAGAGGGGGGTGCGGCGATATGGATGCATTGACCAGGGCGCGTAAGGCATTGGCAAAAGAACGTGAAGAAATCCAGAACAGACTGCGCGAGAATCACCGGTATGGGTTGGATGATTCGATGAATGACTCGGTGGGGGAACTGTCCGGATATGATCAGCATCCTGCTGATCTCGGATCAGAGATGTTTGAACGCGCCAAGGATGTAGCGCTGCGTGAGCACGATTTGTTGCGCCTGGAGGCGATTGAACAGGCTATGCGTCGATGGGACGAAGGAGTCTATGGACAGTGCGCGGACTGCTTGGGGATGATCGAATCGGCCAGACTGGAGGCGGAACCTGCGGCTACGCTGTGCATCAGGTGTGCAAACAGACAATCGCAAGGAGTGCAGAGTCGCGATCGACCGATTGAGGAGGAGGTTCTGTCGCCCCCCTTCGGGCGTACGAATATGGATGAACGCGATTATACCGGGTTCGACGGCGAAGATACGTGGCAGGCCGTGGCTCGCATGAACGCCAGGAGAGATCCTGACTCTCCCATCGACGATGAACTGTACGCTGAAGGATCAGGCTATGTGGATCCTATTGAACAAATATCGAATCAAGAGTATAAGTCGCAATTGCCAGACTGACGCGTCCGCTTGTTGATGCCAGGGCCCTCATGGTACGATGGATGGACGCGTGAGGGGGCAGACTGTTGGTCTATTTGGTAGCGTTCATCGTGGCTGGCCTGGATCAAACCATTAAGTGGCTAGTCACGACACACATGACACTAAATTCGGCCGTTTCGATTTGGCCAGGGGTGCTGGAACTGCTCTATGTGCAAAACAGGGGGGCCGCATTCAGTATCCTGCTTAACCAGAGAGTGTTGCTTACCGTGGTCGCGTTGATTGTGATCGCGGTGATCATCTACGCCGACAGGCGATATGCCCGCGGCAAATGGGGATTGCAGGTGGCTCTCGGCATGCTGCTGGGAGGGGCTATCGGCAATCTGATCGACCGCATCCGGCTGGGTTACGTAGTCGACTATGTGTACATAAAAATCATCCATTATCCAGTATTCAATCTGGCGGACAGCAGCATTGTATTCTCGGTGATTTATCTCGTGTATAGAGCTTGGCGCGCGCGAGATACAGGCGACGCGAAGGGAGTGCGGCGCGGTGCAGTGGGCGGCGAAAGCGGGGCGACGGGCCAGGAGGAGGCTGACGATGCCAGACTGTGAGACCGATGAAAACAGTGAGATGTCTTTTGCTCCCATCACAGGGCGCTTTGTGGCTGAAGCAGACGGCGAACGGGTGGATCGGTATATTGCGGCGGCGGGGAACTGGTCGCGCGCCTACGTGCAACATCTTATTGCCGATGGGTGCGTGACTGTGGACGGTCTCACGGTACGGGCGAGCGCCAAACTGCGCGCAGGACAGGAAATATGCGTGACTGTGCCGGAACCCGAACCGATTGATGTGGTTCCCGAGGACATTCCGCTGGACATTCGTTTTGAAGACGGTGATCTGCTTATTGTCAATAAACCGCGCGGCATGGTCGTTCATCCCGCTCCAGGGCATACGCATGGTACACTCGTTGGCGCGCTGTTGGGTCACATGGGCGGTCTGTCGAGTATTGGGGGAGCGCTGCGGCCGGGTATTGTTCATCGAATCGACAAAGACACAAGCGGTCTGCTCGTGGTGGCCAAAACAGACCTCGCGCATGTTTCCCTCTCGGAGCAGTTGCGCGAGCACACGGTTACGCGTGTCTACGAAGCGATCGTCCATGGCAAGATGGGACCGGATCGAGGACTGGTCGACGCGCCAATCGGCCGTGATCCGCGCAGGCGGCAACAGATGGCTGTCGTTGCGCAAGGATCAGGCCGTCCGGCAGTGACACACTTTAAGGTGCTCGAGCGCCTCCCGAATTTCAGTTATGTGGAGCTCCGGCTGGAGACCGGAAGGACGCATCAGATACGCGTTCACATGGCGTATATCGGTCATCCGGTCGCGGGCGATCCGCTGTACGCGACGCGGGATCCGCTGCAACTCAGTGGGCAGGCGCTGCATGCCCGAACCTTGGGATTTACGCATCCACGAACGCTCGAAAGGCTCACTTTCCATTCGGATCCACCTGACGTCTTCACCGACACGCTCGCTGCTCTGCGGCGTTTGGCGCATAGTATCTGACAGGCGCAACACGCAGCCAGGCCAAGCGAGTCGAATAGACGTCGCCTCTCTTAAGGAACCTTTTGAACAACCTCTTAAGGAGTCCTTTGCCGTCGTCGGCGCAGCTTCGTTGCCATCTATGATTTTAAAGCGTCGTCATACGCGTCCAGGGTATCGGCGAGATCCCAGAGCCAGCGCTTGCGAAACAGAGTCAAGTGTGGGAGTGCAGAGTCGTTGTCGGCATGCACGCGATGATACGCCTGAAAATAGCAATTGTACAGCGTGACGTACCAGGCGGGGGAAATGCCCGCCTGCCGGTGATCTCGGCCCAACTGTCTCGCGCGTTCGCGAACCGTGGGATCGCGAGGGTCGCGAATGAGATCCGCTCCATACGATTGGACGAGCGTTTTGAGACGGTCGACGGGTGCTTTGCGCCACCGGCCGTCCGGAACGGAATCGTCCAGGAGCGGGTTGACAATGGCAAAAAAAGCCTGGCGTATAAGCATCAACTCTCCCCGGTACGTCACCCATTCACTTTGATCGTGAGCGGACCAGTTGAGCAGTTCCTGATACGGGCTGTTCCTGCAGTCGTCCGATAACGGTTCCCGGCTTCGTGCGGCTTCGCGCATCAGGCCGTGACGCGGAGCCGCTTGCGGCCTACCCAGAAAATACCCTTGACCGTAGTCAACGCCGAGCGACTGCAGCGCGTCCAATTCTTCCGCGGTTTCAATACCTTCAGCGACCAGACGCACGTTCTTGTCGTGCCAGAGGGCAACCATGCTGTGAAGCACGTCATACCGGAACGGGTCGTGATCGACCCCCGCAATCATCTCGCGGTCCAACTTCAAAATATCCGGGTGCACGGTGATGGCCATGCCCAGCGACGCGTATCCTGACCCATAATCATCCAGAACGATCGGATGACCCTGCATCCGCCATCGATCAATGATCTTAAGCGCCGGGGAATGCCGAGTAATGGGGGCGCGCTCGGAAATCTCCAGGGCGATGCGCGAGGGAGGCAAATCTCGCTGCAGGAGATCCAACGGCAGCTGTTCGAACGCCGTGTCGACGTTGAGAAATAAGGTTTGCCCCTCAGGCAACGTGTTGACGAGGGCGTCCAATCCCAATTGGCGGCACCGCGCTTCCAGGGTCGTAACTTGCCCGATCCGGTGAGCCCAGGCAAAGATCTTGTCCGGAGTTTCGCGGTCGGATCCGCTTGGGCCCCGGATTAGAGCCTCATGACCGAGTACAGATCCGGTATTTAGACTCACGACAGGTTGCAATGCGACCCACAACTCGTCCAGGAACGCCATTCTGACACCTCAAGTTCCAAATTAAATATCTGTTTCCTATTCGTCCTCGACACTCGATTTCCTTCTCTGTCCCGTCCACCAACAACGCATGACCGATGCAAGGCTTACAGCGGATTCGAAGATCCCCATGACAAAAATGCAGTGACGACCTTGGGATCGAATGACGTAGCGGCCTGTCGCCTGATCCATTCGTTGGCCTCGTCAACCGCTCGGTCAGGGTTCAGGCGATGGAACCGGAAAAACGCGTCCACGACAGCGAGAATGCGCGATTCGATGGGAATCGCCGGTCCCTGCATCTGGTGGGGCCCAGTCCCATCCCAGTGCTCTGGGAACGCAGAGATGCAGGCGGCCACATCCTGCAATTGGGAGAAGGCGTGGAGCAGATCCTCCGTAATTTGCGCAGGTCCAAGCCATGAGGGATCGTCCTTCGCGAAAGGGAAATCGGCGGCGTTGGGTTCGGGACCAGCGAGCCTGCCGTAATCGTGGAGCAGTGTGCTCAACCACAGGACTTCCTGCTGGTCGGCTGGCAGGTTCATGGCCAGAGCGAGGCGTCGGGCCGTTTGCGCCATATGCAGGGTATAGTCATCCGCGTGGCCTAGCCGGTTGTCCAACAGGGCGGCCAGCACGAGAGCTGTGTCCATGGTGTTGTCCTCGCGCAAGGCTGTCAGCAGGGTATCAAATGTGGCGTAACAAAGCTGTTCGCGTCCGTGGTTCTTGGCTTGATAGAGAGCCCAATCGGCGGCCCGAAACAGCATATGCGCATTGACGCCCGCCGTCGGGTACAGGGCGGCGCCTGCGGACATGGTCAAGTCGCGCCCGAGGCGCGTCTGTGCCTGGGCAACGACGGCTGAGGCCGCGTGCGGATCGTGTTCTTCAAGCAGGATGGCGAATTCATCGCCGCCAATGCGAAAGGCCCGTCCCCGCCCCTCACAAGCGAATTCCAGGGCGCGCGCGATCTGATGTAGCGCGCGGTCTCCGGCTGCATGTCCTTGCGTATCGTTGATGGACTTCAAATTGTCCAAGTCCACCAACACCAATTGAAATGGGCACGGATTGGTTGGATGCAGCGGCATCCGTTGGGCCAGCATAGACTCAAACAGACGGCGATTGCCGAGGTTCGTGAGACCGTCTGTAATGGCCTGATTTTGCGTCTCGCGGAACAACAGGATTGTCGTCCACAGAGTTTCGGCCTGGATGACCGTCAGGTCGACAAGTTCCTGGTCGATCGCTGCTCTCGTCTGTGGCTGCCCGAGGAGGATGACCAGAATACTGCGGCCCGCCTGATACGGGCGCCAGGGAACCAGGAGAGCCTCCAGGTTGGGGTAATCCGCCGCGAGCCCGACGCGGGTGGAGTCCGCCAGGGGCAAGACCTGGCCAATGGAGTCCGGAGTCTGGTTAATCGCCCAAGGCACCGCACCCCACCGATCCTGTTCCGCGCCCGTGTCTCTGTCCAAGGACACGCATCCTTGGGCGTTTAACGTCTCCAAAATGGCCTGCTTAATCTCAACAATGGCGTTTTCATTGTTCCACGTTTTCAAGATGTGTTGCGTAGAATGCAGCACCTTCTCAACGGTCGTCGCATATTGCTGAAGCGTCTCGGTGCGCGAAGCGATGACCCGATCCTGCTCGTCTCTGGTCTGGCGCAACTCGGTCAGGGTTTCCTTGATGGAGGTGCGCATGGTGTCCAGCGCCAGGCGGATCAAGTCATGTTCCCGGATCCAGGACGGCGCCAGGGTTCCGCTGAAATCGCCCTTGGTCGTGGACGCGAGCACATCCAAAAGGCGCCGGGTCGCGGTGCGAATCTTCCATGCTCCCCCCAGTACGATGGCTATTACAGCGCCCTGGAAGAGGAGAACCAGCAGGCGGTTGTCGGCTGCGCGGGCCTGAACTTTGTTTGCGATGGCGACCGTTTGGGCATTGACGGTGTTCTCCAACCGAGACAGCGACTGGTTGAGAGCCGTGGTTGCCGCAGCATTTTGCACATCCTGCAGCACCAGGGCTTGCAGATAGCGATGCGCGGTCATGGCGATTTTCACTTGGGCGGCAAAATGTTGATACCGGGTCCAGTCGCGTTCGATCGTCCGGAGTTGCGGGCGCAGACCAGGGTCCGGGGCCTGTTCCCAGGCTTGGCGATACGTCTGCGCAAAGGCCCGGGCATCGGCCAGGGCGGCGCGCCATGTGGTATGCCGGAGCGCGGGTGGCGACTCCGTGTCCAGTCCAGCATACATATTTAACGCGCCGTCATAGTGGACAAAGTCGGTGTTGAGCCGCATGGACACGACGCGATACGGGTCAACCGTGTGGATCAAATAGACCAGTTGCGTATAGTCTTGCCACGATATGTTCCAAAAGACGCCCAAGTCAGTCAGAATCAAAGCCACCACGAACAAAAGTCCGGTCTGAAGGGAAAAAGCTGGGAGACGATGATGCCGTTTCATGAGATCACTCCTTCCACGTTTGTGCTGCAGAACAGCCTGCACCGGAATGATCACCGCATCCTGTCTCGTCACACCCATGAGGGGAACCCGGATGTCGCGGTTCCTTCGTTGGGTATAAGCTGGTCATGAACGGGGCTCAGTTCTCTGCAGATAATATTCGACAGGGAGTGACAACCTCCTTGTGTCCTGAAAAATACGGTCGTCCCTGCTATGCCTGGCCGGATCATGCGTTGTACTGCCGCTCGAACACGTGCGGCCCAAAGGCCGCAAAGCTCGCTGCAGTACAACGCATGATCCGGCCGGGCGAGTCATGCGTTGTACTGCCGCTCGAACAGGTGCGGCCCAAAGGCCGCAAAGCTCGCTGCAGGACAACGCATGATCCGGCCAGGCGAGTCACTTCATTGCGCTGGCGTCTCTTTTCAGACACGGTTGCGCCGAACTCGCTTTGACCAACATGATAACGGGGTGGCAACGTGTGATTGTTGGCGGCCCGCGCTCGTTTCCTGTAGACTCACGGTAAGAAACGCCTAGGAGGGGTGGGTCGATGGGTGTAACGGTGCGCGCGGCTATGAAAGTAGGCGGGTTACGGCACTGTCGTGTGGTGGCGGGCGAAGGGGGACTTGATCGCTCCATTGAATATGTGACCGTCATGGAAGTGCCGGATGTCGTGCGCTGGCTGAAGGGCAAGGATTTCTTGTTGACGAGCCTGTACGCGATCAAGGATGATGCGGCGGCGCAGGAGCAATTGATTGGGCAACTTGCCGCTGTCGGATCGGCCGCGATCGCGATCAAGACGCATCGCTTTTTGACGGAGGTTCCGGAAGGGATCTTGCGGGCTGCGCATGAACTGGATTTCCCGGTGATTGAGATCGATGCGGACGTGACGTATATCGATATCCTGACGCCGCTCATGAGTCGCATCCTGGATGAGGGGAGCGCGGAGCGCGAGAGTCTTGAGCCTTACCTCAAGTGGCTGACAGAAGTGGCGTTGGAGGGTCAGGGTGTGCCGGCGATGCTCGACGCCATCGATCGAATTGTCGAAAATCCGGTGACGCTGGAGACCGATCTGCCGCTCGAAGCAGGTCGCTCGTCTGTGTTCCCGATCCCTTTGTCGGTGGAGCAACGGGCCGCGCTGCGCAAGGCGAAGCATCCGCTGCGGATGACGCGCAGAAGACGCGAGGGCGGCGATACGCCGTGTCTGGTGGCTCCGCTCGTGTTGCGGCGCGAGGTGCGCGGCTATTTGACGTGCTGGCAAGTGGGGCGGACGCTGCGCGAGGCGGATCTGAATGTGCTGGAGCGCGCGTTGCCGCTGCTTGCCCTTGAGGTATTGAAACTGCAGGCGGAGATTGACGTGGCGCAAAAGTACCAGAGTGACTTTCTCGCAGATATTCTGCTCGGTCACCCGGTGCCGCCGCGCGAATTGGCGGAGAAGTCGCGGATGTTCGGGTGGGATTTTCATCTGACGTATCAGATCGTGGTCTTTGATGTGGATGATTTTGCGCGCGTTACGGCCGAATTCGCGGGCGATGAGTTGCGCATCCAGGAATTTAAGCGCTCTTTGCTGCGCTTTGTGGAACGGGCGGCGCGGGCGGCGCTTGCACAGACGATCGTGTCTGCGCGCAGCGATGAGATCGTGCTGCTGTGGCCACTGCAAGACGCGCCCGCTGCGGGCGCAGGCGCAAAGAAGCTTACGGTGTCAGACGCGTCGACAGAAGCGGATTCTGGGAACACGCCCGCCGACACGCCTGAGGGCGCGAATGCCGCCGCTGCGGGCCGCGCGTTTGCAGCGTGGCCTGAGGAGGCGGAGGTGAGCGCGCTTGCCGAACGGGTCAAGGCGGCTGTTCGCCAGGAGTTCCCGGGAGTGACGCTGACCGCCGGGGTGGCGCGCCCTTATCCTGGTGTGGCAGGCATTGCGACTGGCTATCAGGAAGCGGTGCGCGCGATTGCTCTTGGCCGGTCGGCGCGTGGGCGAGACTCGGTGATCCGCTTTGCCGATCTGGGTGTCTATCGCATCCTCAGCCCCCGTGCTGACGAGCGCGAATGGACGGCATTTTATGCGGAGACAATCGGACCGTTGCGCCGTTATGACCAGGAACGGGGCGCACGACTGATGGAGACGCTGGCGGCGTACTTCGCCTGCGACTACAACCTGACCGTTACAGCAGAAACACTATACATCCATGTGAACACATTGAAATACAGGCTGCAAAGAATCGAAGAGTTGACCGATTGCCAGATCGGCAGCGCGGAGGGGCGACTCAAGCTGCACATTGGCCTCAAGCTCGATGCGCTCTCCAGTCATGTTGACAGCCTCACGGGATTCGTTTTTCCCGACTGGAACTGAGGCGTTTGTTGAATGGGCCAAATTGAGACAAGTGATTCTGGTGTTTATCGACAAGTGCAAGACTGGGCGAAGCGGTTATAATGATGAAGCGCAATTATTTGAATAATCTTTAGAATGGGGGAATTTTCATGGCCAAAACGGCCCTGGAGAAGGTAGGCGCCGATGGCGACGGTCTCGCCCTGTCGCGCTATCAGTGGCGGGCGTTGTGGGCGTCGACGGCTGGGTATGCCATGGATGGACTGGATTTGATGGTGATTTCGTACGTCATGGTGGCGCTCATCAAGGCGTTTCACTTGACGCCGTCGCAAGCAGGCGGGATCGCGACGATCACGCTGATGGGCGCCGTGCTCGGCGGATATGTGTTTGGCATCCTGGCGGATCGCTATGGTCGCGTACGCACGTTTTCCTACAGTATTCTGATCTTCGCTTTGTTTACGGGTCTGACGGCGCTCTCGCCGAACCTCGCCTGGTTGAATATCACGCGCTTTTTGGCCGGGATTGGCCTTGGCGGCGAATTTGGCATCGGCATGACGCTCGTCACCGAGGCTTGGCCGCGCGCGTATCGGTCAAGGGGCACGGCGATTGTGGCGGTTGGCTTTCAGCTTGGCATGGTCGTCGCGCTGCTCGCGTCGATGTGGCTGGTGCCGATTTTCGGTTGGCGGGGCGCGTTTGTCTTTGGCGCGTTGCCTGCGCTGTTTGCTTGGTGGGTTCGCCGCAATCTGGATGAACCGACCCTGTGGACCGCCGCCCGCGATAGTGGGCGAGCGCAGGGCATGCCGCTCAAGCATCTGTTTTCATCGCCGCGGATCACGGCGACCACCATTGGACTGACGATTATGACAAGTGTGCAGAATTTTGGCTTCTACGGCATCATGGTCTGGCTTCCGACCATGCTTGCAAAGCAACTCGGGTTCTCATTCAATCAATCGCTGACGTGGACGATGGTGACAATCTTTGGGATGATTATCGGCATTGTCGTGTTTGGCACATTCGCAGACCGCATGGGTAGGCGGCCGGCGTATCTCACCTTTCAGATTGGCGCCGCAGTGATCGTCTGGATCTTCTTTCAGCAGACAGCCCCCGTGGCGCTGTTATTGCTCGGCGCCGTTATGGGCTTCTTTGTCAATGGGATGATGGGCGGCTATGGAGCCATTCTCGCCGAACATTATCCGACGGAGGCGCGGTCGACAGCGGAAAACTTCATCTTTAATACGGGTCGCGCGGTCGGCGGGTTCGGTCCTTTTGTGATCGGAACGCTCGCCCTGACGCAGTCGCTCAGTTCGGCGCTCGGCTTCCTGTCGGCGATCTACGTGCTGGCTGCGCTCGCGATGCTCTTCCTTGTGCCGGAAACGAAAGGGAAGGCGCTGGCGTAGATCGGGTTGCACTGTTTCGTCCAATTAAACAATAGAATGGCGACTGTATTGGCTGTTCCGATGTATCGGTGCAGATCGATGCGTGGTACATTCGTGGCACAGCGGCCTTGCGGGCGATCGCGGGGCCGCAGTGCATGCGGAGGGGGATGCGGCGTGTCTAAAGCCGTTCGGGATACTGGTTATCGCAACACCCTGCTTACGTTGATTGATAAATTTGCGCAGATTGGTCGCGGCTCGAACGGAGTAGGTGTGACACGCCTGGCGTATAGTGCGAGTGACTGGCGGTCGCGGGAGCAATTTTTGGCGCTCTGCCGCGCTGAGGGGATGACTGCGCGACTCGATGCAGCGGGCAATGTCGTGGCGCGGCGCCTGGGGCGAAAGCCGGATTTGCCGGCGGTGGCGGTCGGGTCGCACCTGGATACAGTGAGAGAAGGCGGTCGGCTGGATGGGGCGCTCGGCGCCTTGGCGGCCCTTGAAGTCGTGCGCCGTCTGAATCGCGAAGGGGTTGCAACGGATCGGTCAATTGAAGTGATTGCGTTTGCCGGTGAGGAGTCGACGCGTTTTTCGCTGGCGACCATCGGCAGCCGAGCGATGGCTGGTCTGCTTGACGTCGATACGGCAGAGACGCTGAGAGATGAACAGGGGATCACGCTCGCGGACGCGGTTATGGCGCGCGGGCTTCGATTCGCAGACTTTCCCATGGCGCGACGCAAGCAGGATGAACTCGCGGCCTTCGTAGAACTGCATATCGAACAGGGGCCGACGCTTGAAGCGGTTGGCGCCGCGATTGGCCTTGTGACGGCGATTGCGGCGGCGACGCGCTACCGGGTCGTGATCGACGGGGTGGCTGGCCACTCGGGCACGACGGGGATGGGCATGCGCCGCGATGCGCTCGCGGCGGCCGCGCAAGTGGTGCTGCTTGTGGAGCGGCTGGCAGGCGAAGAGGGGCGCGCCGACACGGGAACGGTGGGCGTGCTGCGTTTATGGCCGGGCAGTCCCAATACGATTCCGTCACGGGTTGAACTTATCGCCGAATTCCGTGCGGCGGACCTGACGAAAAAGAGGGATCTCAGTGTTCTCTGGCAGCGTCGGCTGCAGGGCATTGCGCGCGACCGGGGTGTGCGAATTCAGGCTGACACGTTGTCGGATGACACGCCGGTGGCGCTGCCGGACACGGTTCGAAGCGCAGCGCGCGAGGCCTGCGAAGCGGGTGGGTATGAGTATCGCGAGATGATCAGCGGTGCGGCGCACGACTGCATGAACATGGCGACTCTGTGTCCGGCGGGGCTGATCTTCATTCCGTCGGTGCGCGGTGTCAGTCATCATCCGGATGAGGAGTCGCGGGAGGAACACTTGTTGGCGGGTGTGGATGTACTGTACCGTACTGTCGCCCGCTTGGCTGGGGCTTAGTCGCGGGAAGCGCGAGGTCATGCGCCTGGGGTGACGCGGAGCGGATGGAGGTGTGGGAGCGGTGAGTACGGCCCGGTCGATGGACGATGTGAGGAATGCGGCGATGCGTGAACTGTCAGCGCGGGCGGTGAACGGATCCGAGCCGTCTGCGACAGGCGGAACGGGCGAAGAAGCGAGTGTGTCGGACAGGCTGGCTGTGTCAGGTGCGCCGGGTGGGCCAATGGCTGCTGGTGAGTCTGGTGGGTCGAGTGAGTCTCTGGCGCAGATTGGCGGTGTGCTGTTTAACCGGCAGGTGAGTACGCGGTATTGGCATCTGGCAGTGTCTGCGCCCGCGGCTGCGGCCGCGTGCGCGCCTGGCCAGTTCTTCTATCTGCGTTGCGGCGACGATGGCGAGCCGCTGTTGCGGCGGCCGATGAGTGTCTATCAGATGCACCGGGGGCGTGGGGAGTTGCACTTCCTGTATGCCGTCAAAGGGGCGGGTACGACGCGTCTGGCCCAATTGCGAACGGGAGACAGTCTCGATATGGTGGGCCCGCTCGGCCATGGCTTCACGCTCGATCCAGACTGGCGCGGTGTGCTGCTGGTGGCGCGCGGTGTCGGTCTCGCGACTCTCGGCCCCGTTGCGGCCGCCGCAAACCGCATGGGCATCCGCGTGACCGCAGTGCTCAGTGCGCAAACGGCGCGCGATGTGCTGTCTGAGTCTTACATGCGCTCCTGTGGCGCCCGCACCCTGGTCGTGACAGATGACACCGGAACGAGCGGCGTGCCAGCCATGCGTGAACTCGTGGCCGGCATTTTGGCCAGTGAACCGATCGATGCCCTGTTTACATGCGGATCGCAGCGACTGACTGCATTGCTGCAGGAGATGGCGGCCGAACGGGGATTGCCGGGGCAAGCGGCGCTCGAGGAACCGATGGGGTGCGGCCTCGGCGTCTGTTACTGCTGCGTGCGCCCCTTTGCGCGGGAGGAAGGAATCGAACACTTGCGCGTCTGTCGAGACGGGCCGGTATTTCCGCTCGCTGAGGTGATCATGCGATGAGGTGGAGTGAATCGCCCAGTCAAAGTGGTCACACGGCGAAGTGAAGGTTGGTGGTGGAATGAATTTGGTGGATATGCGAGTGGCGGTAGGGGGCCTCATGCTGCAAAATCCCGTGATGCCCGCGTCGGGAACGTTTGGTGAAGAGATGGCGCAGGTGATCGACTTGAACGCACTGGGCGCTCTCGTGACCAAGAGTGTGACACCGCTTCCACGCACGGGCAACCGTTCGCCGCGGGTGGCGGAGACGATGGCGGGCATGCTCAATTCCGTCGGAATTCAGGGCAAAGGCATCAACGCATTTGTGCGCGATACGGTTCCATTTTACCGCGGCTTTCAAAGCCCGCTCGTTGTGAGCGTTTCGGCGGACACGGCGGATGAATTTGCGGATCTGGCCTCCAGCGCGACAGTGCCTGGGGTTGCGGCGCTCGAAGTGAACATCTCCTGTCCAAATCTGGAGGATGACGGCCGTTCGTACGCTATGGATCCACTGCAGACGAGACGCGTTCTGGAAAAGGTGCGGTCAGCGACGCACTTGCCCCTATGGGCCAAGCTCACGCCCAACACGGGCGCGCTGACGGAGGTGGCCCAGGCGGCGGAAGCGGCGGGTGCGGATGCGTTGGTCGTGGCCAACACCATTCTTGCGATGGCGATCGACGTGGAAACCAGGAAGCCAAAGATCGGGAATGTGATGGGCGGATTGTCCGGTCCCGCGATCAAGCCGATCATTGTGCGCATGGTCTACCAGACAGCGCGCGCAGTGCGTATCCCGATCATCGGGTGTGGGGGCGTGGCCAGTGGGAATGACGCCCTCGAATACCTGCTCGCCGGGGCGTCGGCTGTGCAGGTGGGCACGTACAATTTTGTTCAGCCCACTGCGATGTCGACCATCATTGCCGAGATCGAGGCGTACGCCGTACGCCATGGCGTCAGTCGTATCGCAGATCTGATCGGCGCGGCGCAGCAGAGGTAGCGTCACGCCGATCGGGTGGCGCGGACAGTGGGCCAGCAGGTCCGACGCGCCTGCGGACCGCAGCGAACGATGCCGTTCGCGCCGCGCAAACGCCAGCATGATTAGCGGCAGCGCGCCGGTTGAAAGAAATCGGGGAACTCTTCAGCGAGCTTAAAAGGATCTTCTGTGATGAAGGCGCACGCGCGTTTGCGCTTCAAGTCGTCGAGCGCCGCAAAGTGGTTGAGTATGCTGGCGCCGGTCTCATGCAGGAGTTGCCGTGTCCACTGCTCCGGAGAGTCAAAATAGAGCACGATCTCGTCGCGCGCGAATGAGGTGATGAGTTCCAATTGCGCCGCCTCTCGCACGACTGTCGCGTCAAATTGGACCGGTGTCAGAACGCGTACACCTGCTTCCTCAAGCTTGTTTACCCCTTCAGCCGCACGTACGGCGACCGTGAGCGTTTCGTCGCACACCGCATCCAGTGTGCGAAGTGTCGGCAACCAGTAGCGAAAGTAACTCGCCGATGTGTTGACGATGTCTGACACATGCAACACGCGCGCGCCTTTGGGCAGGTTCGTCAACGGGCGCCCATCTGCGTCAACGAGTTGCTGGCCGCCGTCCTTGAACAAGAACAGGTGAGGTAATTTGAGGGCGCGGGCAAGTGGAAGGGAGAAGAACCAGTCGCGGCGTTCACCCCCGGAGATTACCGTGGGGATTTTTGTTTCAAGGGTGCGATAAAAATCGGTCAGCAGCGTCATGGCTTCCTGATAGCGGGTGTCGCGTTCGAGTTCGCCGCTGATGATGGCCCAGATGGCTGCCGCCTTGGCCGCGCGATCAACACCGGTCGCGAGCAGCGCGGTGATGCGGCTCAGGATATCGCCTACGGAGGGTCCGACGAGATTCTCGACATTGATGTAAAACGGTCCGGGGCGGCCAGAGGTATACCAGAAAGGCAGGTCTTGCGGGTCCCTTCGCACGCGAATGGCTTCAGTCTCGATGAGTCGCTGGAGCAAACGATTGCGGGCGTCGTTCGGGGTGACGCGAGCGTTGTTCAAAGGAATTAACTCCTCAAGTCGCATGGTTTTTTATTGCCTTCTATTATATAGCAGAGCACACGCTGCTTTTCAAGGTGTGCTGCGGTTACGTTGGGTTCGTTGCGCGTCGTGTCTGCGCCGTAAAAAGCAGTTCTATCTCCATGTGCGGCTCTTGTCCTATTGTATGCTATAATGCGGTGGATCAAGTTATGCCTTGCTCTGCGCCGATGTTTACCGGAGTTGCCGGTGTCCGGCAGATGACAAAACCTCTATGAACATTCGACCACGCCGATCACAGCGATCTTCGTGACATTCTGTTGCTCTGGCGCCCGCATTCCAGGCGTTCCGGGCAGCCATCTGACCCTGCGTGGGGTCGCTTTCTTTGTCCTAGAAAATCGCCGCAGGCGATGTCGGGCAGGGAGACAATGCGCATGATGACGACCGATCAAGCAGCGGGCGCTGTTCGGCCTGGCAAACATGTACGGGAGGGTTGCTAGCGTGAAGCACGTGATCAGCGCCAAGCATTTTACAAACGCAGACATACTTAGTTTAATTGAGACAGCGAACCAGATGGAACAGATCAAGAAGCAGGGTCACGGCCTCAATTTGGCCGGGCGCATCATGGGCGCACTCTTTTTTGAACCGTCCACCAGAACCCGGCTGTCCTTTGAGAGTGCGATGCTGAGACTCGGCGGGCAGGTCATCAGCACTGAGAATGCGCGGGAGTTTTCATCTGCAGTGAAAGGCGAGACGTTGGAAGACACCATTCGTGTCGTCGAGGGGTACGTGGATGTGATCGTCCTGCGCCACCACGAAATTGGCGCCGCCGCGAGGGCGGCGAGCGTCAGCGCCGTTCCGGTCATTTCTGCGGGCGACGGTGCGGGAGAACATCCAACTCAGGCCCTTCTCGATACGTTTACCATCGCACGCGAGTTGTCGCGGCTGGATGATTTGACAATCGCGCTGGTGGGAGATCTGATGTACGGTCGGACGGTGCACTCACTCGTCTACATGCTCAGTCAGTTTCCAAAAATACATTTTTTGTGCGTGTCGCCTTCGACAACCCCGCTGCCCCGCGACGTGGTTGATTTTGCAACGACGCGCGGAGCATCGGTGCAGATAGAGAACGACCTTGGTCGGGCGGCAGAGGCTGCTGACGTGATCTATCAGACGCGGGTGCAAAAGGAACGGTTCCACTCTATGGACGACTATGAAGCCGTCAAGGGGCAGTATATCATCGACGAACACATCTTGGCCCGCATGAATGAGAAAGCGATCATCATGCATCCGTTGCCGCGCGCCGGAGAAATCGCGCCGACAGTTGACGCGGATCCCAGGGCCGCCTATTTCCGGCAGTCGCATTACGGTGTGCCCGTGCGCATGGCTTTACTGGCCCGCTGTCTGGAAAACGACGTATAGTCTGCCGGATGACAAAGACGAAGGTGAAACGGAGGGTGAATCGTGGGTCGATTATTGAAGGGCGGTCAGGTGGTCAATCCGGTAACAGGTTCTATCGCAAGTCTGGATGTCTTGCTGGAAGGAAACATGGTTGCCGCCATGGGCGCTGATCTTGCGCACACGGGTCACGAAGTGATCGAGGTGACCGGACAATATGTGCTGCCGGGGTTAATCGATCCGCACGTGCACCTGCGTGAGCCCGGCCAAACGCACAAAGAGACGATCGCCACCGGTACCATGGCTGCGGCTGCGGGCGGATTCACGCAGATTTGCTGCATGCCCAATACCGCTCCCGTTACAGATGAGGACCAGACAGTCCGCTACATCCGCGAGGAGGCGCAGCGTTGCGGGTATGCCACGGTACACCCGATAGCCGCCATCACGACAGGACTGCGGGGAACTGAACTGACCGATTTTGCCGCCTTGCGGCGCGCTGGCGCTGTCGGATTTTCTGACGATGGCAGGGGTGTGCAATCGGCCGCGGTGATGCGGCAGGCGCTGCTGACTGCCAAGGCGCTGTCGGCGCCGATTGTGGTGCACGCGGAAGACGAGACGCTCTCAGCGGGCGGGTGCGTGCATGCCGGAGAGGCGGCGCAGCGACTGGGACTGCGCGGCATACCCAGCAGCGCCGAGACGGTCATGATCGCGCGCGATATCATTCTGGCCCAAGAGACTGACGCTCATGTGCACATGTGTCATGTCAGCCCGGAGGAGGCGGTGGCGGCGATTCGCGCTGGACAACGGCGCGGCGTACGCGTCACCGCCGAAGTCACACCGCATCATCTGCTGCTGACCGACGCAGAACTGGAAACCTGGGGGGCGCTTGCCAAAGTCAACCCGCCGTTGCGCGCGGAACGCGATCGCCAGGCGTGCATAAGGGGCCTGCTGGACGGCACTCTCAGCATGATCGCCACCGATCACGCTCCCCACACGGAGCAGGACAAGGCACGCGGGATCGCCGACGCGCCGTTTGGCTTTGTGGGACTGGAAACCAGTTTTCCGCTTTTGTTCACGGCGTTTGTCGCAAGCGGCGTCATGCCGCTTGCGGAACTCGTCAGGCTGATGTCAACCGAGCCCGCCCGGGTATTCGGTTTGCGTGGAGGACAGATCAGGGTCGGAGAATGGGCCGACATCACTGTGATCGATCCACGCCAGACAAGAGTGGTCAACCCTGCAGAATTTCGGTCCAAAGGCCGCAATACTCCATTTACGGGGAGGGTGCTTGCGGGGTGGCCCACACTCACTATTCATGCAGGCCGCACTGTGTTTGCAAGCTGACCGGAAAGGGTGAATGGGATGAAGGCCAAGCTGATTCTTGAAGACGGCACAGTGTTTGTCGGTGAGCATTTTGGGGCGAGCGGCGAAGTGCTGGGAGAAGTTGTGTTTAACACGGGAATGACCGGCTATCAGGAAATCCTGACCGACCCGTCGTATTATGGACAAATTGTGACGCTGACGTATCCGCTGGTTGGCAATTATGGCTGTACAGTCGACGATGTTGAGTCGACCAAGCCTCACGTGCGGGGTTTCGTCGTCCGGGAATTAGCGCAGTTTCCCAGCCATTACCGCAGTCAGTTCTCACTCCATGACTATCTGCTGCGCGAACAGATCGTGGCCATTGCCGGAATCGATACCCGCAAACTGACGAGAATTTTACGTGTTTATGGCACGATGCGCGGCATGATCACAACATTTGACACGGAGGAGAGCGAACTGCTTGACCGCGTGCGCGCCTACGAACGCGTGCGCGATCAGGTGAAACAGGTGACTACACGGCAGGCGTACCGCATGCCTGGCGAGGGGTTGCGGGTGGTGTTGCTCGATTTCGGAACGAAAATGGGCATCCTGCGATCACTTCGGGCGCGCGGCTGCGATGTGGTTGTCCTGCCTGCTCATTCCTCCCGGGAGGAGATCCTGTCCTGGCGACCACTGGGAATCATGATGTCAAATGGCCCTGGGGACCCTGCCGATCTGATGGACATCGTCGACACGGTGCGGTCATTGATCGGCCAGGTGCCAATCTTCGGAGTTTGCATGGGCCATCAGGTGTTGTCACTGGCCTG
>JAJZCB010000065.1 GCA_021846285.1 Bacillota bacterium | reverse complement strand
CAACGCATCCTCCTATATCTGGAGGAAGTGAACCGGAACCCTGTGCCGTTTAGATGGCGATACAAGATGGAGTCTGCTACGGCAGACACGCCTTTATAACATCTTTACTTACGAATCGATCTACTAGGAACATCGCCATCGGCACGACGTCCCCCGGCGTCTTGTTCCACTCACTCGCTATCTGAGACACGACGTTTTTGTCGTTCGGCAGCTTGCCGTCAATGGATGTCTGCACTGGACCAGGGATCAACTCGTTCACGGCGATGTTATAAGGCCAGAGTTCCTGCGCAAGAACACGCGTCAGCATCCACAACCCTGCTTTTGAAGAGGCGTACGCCGATCTCTCGGGAATCCCCCGATGCCCAAGGCCGGAACCTATTGCGATGATCTTCCCTCCGCCCCGTTGCTTCAGATAAGGAATAACTTCCCTGGCGCAGTAGTACGCACCCATCAGATTCACTTCCATAGTGGCTTTCCATTTTTCGGGGTCGCTTTCTTCAATGGTGCGTCGGTCGTAGCTTGCACCTGCGTTGACAACGAGCAGATCAATTCCGCCGAAGCGTTGCGCGGTCGCGCGGTACAGGCTCTGAACAGAAGCCAGTTGCGTCACGTCAGTGCGCACTGCAATACCCTCGCCGCCAAAGCTTTCAATTTCCCGCACCGTGTCGTCGATCTCGGCCTGGGTCCGGGCAGCACAGCTCACCATGGCGCCGGCATGGGCATAGGCGAGTGTGATCGCCCTGCCAATCCCCCGGCCCGCTCCTGTCACGACAGCGACTTTTCCTGACAACTCCAATTCACGCAGCGACACTGATTTCTCCCCCGCCCAAGCAACTTTGCTGTGCCATTTGAAGAACATCCATAATAGTCCTACTCACCATGGCGCCCGCACTCGCAGGCGTCTTCCACACCTCTTGCCTCCTGGACGGCTTCGATCCCCTCTTTGACCACGAAGTAAGCAAGCGCCAGGGAGGCCAGCGCGTCAACCCACCACCAACCGAACAGCGCCGTCAGCGCGACTCCCGCGAGGACGGTCCAGGCCATGTACGCGCACACGATGCTACAGGCCCCGTCGGCTTTGAGCGCGGGGCTGCAAATCTGTCCGCCGATCCGTATTTTTGCGCGCGACAGCAGCGGCATGAGAATTCCCGACGCGACAGCCAAAGCGATGCCAAGCACACTGGTTTCCGCACCCTGACGCGCCCAGAGCTCGTGCAGCGCCGCCGCGACGATATAGACCGCCAGAAGAAGCAAGGCGACGCCCACAACCCAGGATGCCGTCTTTTCGGCCCGCTCCACGCGTTGCTCCGATGCGCCGCTCACTTCCACGTACAGTCTCCACAACAGCACAATCCCGGCAACCAATTCGATGATGCTGTCTGCGCCGAATGCCACGAGCACGAGCGAATGCGCCGACAATCCCGCCCCGATTGCGACTCCGGCCTCTATGACCATCCAGATCACGGACAGCCATTCGACGGCGATGCCTCTTCTAACCCGCAACACCTGTGTCGCCATTGCCGCCACTCCTTCCTGTCGTTTCAAACTAATCGTTCGGATTAACCAAAGCGAAGTGCAAATGATCTTCCCATTTGCCGTTGATCAAAACATTTTTCTTAGACAGACCCTCTTTGTGAAATCCAGCTTTTTCAAGCACCCTTATCGACCCGAGATTATGCGGCATTACCCCAGCTTCTACTCTGTGCAGTTTGAGAACTTCAAAAGAATAGTCAACAACTAAACGCACAGACTCGGTTGCGTATCCATGCCCATTTTGGGAATGATCCAAATAATAACCGATCCAGCATGTTTGTAACGGACCGCGCACGATTTCGGTCAACGCGACATTGCCAATGAGTTCCTCTGTTTTGGCGTGAAAAATCCCGAAAGAGTACTTCTGATCCTGATGCATCAATGCCAAATCGGATTTGATTCTGTCCAATTGGTGTTCGACCGTGTAAAACTCATCGTTTCTGTCACAAAGGTAACGTTGGAAAAATTCACGGTTTCTCTGGTTCAAGTCCAGCACTGATACAGCGTCAGATTCTGTCTGGAATCGTAAATAAATCTCGCGTCCCCCCAGTTTCATTACTCCATCATCCTCTTCTTATCACAATAAAAAAAGCATCGGGTTGGTACTCGCGGCACACAGCTTTACACACCAGTTTACAACCGCAATTGCAGGCAAACAACCGCCTCTTGCACGGCTGTACGGTGAGTGGAGTTTTGGTGGTTGGTCAAGCAGGATGCGATGCCGCTGATCGGTGAAATCCAAGCGGCGAACTTCTCACTAATTCCGCTGGACGCCCCAATCTTGACAGCAAAGAACATCCACATTATTATACCTATATTACTAGGCATAGAAATCTAGGATTCTCTCGAGAGGTGATTCGATGGACGCACTCATGCCCTCCCTACCGACGCTGCTCGTCTTGCGCTCGCTTGAGGATGGTCCGCTGCACGGATACCGGATCGCACGCTGGGTCGAGCGACAGTCGACGGGAACACTTGCCATGAAGGAAGGAACACTCTACCCGCTCCTGCACCAACTGGAACGCAAGGGCCTGATCCTGGGCGAGTGGCAGAAGGCGGAATCCGAGCGGCCCGCCCGTGTCTACGCCCTGACGGAAGCGGGGCGGGGACACCTGATGAAGGAACGGGAAGAATGGGACGCGCGAGCGCACGTTGTGCAGCGTGTGCTATTCGGAGAGGAGGCGGCGCATGGCCTGGTATGAGTTTCTCGAAGGTGCAACCGAGCGGATGCAGAACAATCGGGAAGCGGCGGCCGTTCGTCGGGAATTGTTCACACACCTCTCTTTCTTGGCGGACGATCTTCAGGCCACTGGAATGACACTTGAGGAAGCCCGGCGCGAAGCTTTGGCGCGCATGGGAGATCCGGAGCGCCTGCGAGATGCGTTTTCCCCACCACCTGCGCCAGCGACTCATGAGTCCGCAATACAACAGAGAATCTCCGTACTCGACCGGCACCCCGTTGTTTTGGTGCGGTGGGCTCTTCGACTGCTCAGTCTCGCGGCATTGACAATGTCTCTTCTGTATGTCGGCCACAGCGGATCTGCTCCGTCGATCTGGGCCCCCGATATCGTGTCGCTGATGCCGGGTCTCGCCCTGCTCTGGTGGGCGCAGCGATACACTCCCCGACTTGCCGATCACAACGAGCCATCTTGGTTGGACACGCTGGCGCATAACAAGATGCTATGGCTGACCGGGGCGGTCACCGGTGCGCTGGCGGGGATGGAACCGCTGCTGGCGAACGCTTTCGCGTCGCCCTTCTCCATGCTGTACCGGCTCGCCGTACCTGGAATCACGATCCCCAATCTCGCTCTGGTGGTCGCGGTCGGCTGGACGCGTCGGAACTGCCATCTGCAGGGTAGACCATGGAATCCGTTTGCGAGTTCGGGAATCCTGTTGGGTTCCTTTTCACTCGTCGGTTACGTGACCGTGGCGCTAAGCAATGGATTTATGCAGCAGCGATCCGCCAACATCTACTCCCTGTACTTCAGCCACGGCTTCGTGTACATATTCACGACTTCGTTCCTCATGCTAGCCGCACAGGTTCTGTTGCTCACCTCGCTGGCAACCGAATACGGACTTCCCCGGGAGCCAGGGCAAGGGCCAGAGTCACAGTCACAGCCAGCCTCGACTCCTGAGTGGGTGTGGCCCGTGTTGGGCAGTCAACCGTGGCTGACCTGGCTCACCAAGCGTTGGCGCTTGCTCGGCTGCGGCATGGTCATCGGCATGTGGTCAGGTCTTTTGGGTGTGGGCGACTTCGGCGGCGCATTTGTCACTTTGGCTCTTGCCGCAGGTTTTGTCTGTGCGCTGGCCGCGGGGCTTTACGGCGTGGGCAAGCCCCTCTGGGAGAGGCATAAAGGAAAGCGCGATCACAGCGCGGCCAGCGTGGCCGCATCTCTGTGGATGGGCTTTGTCATGGGCGCTGTCACGGTCGCAGCAGAGTCGCCCGCGAACGGGTTTTACCTCGTCACCCGCGAGGCGTTCGTCTTTGGCTTGTTCATCTTCTCGCTGTGCGCGGTTGCATTTGCGGGGTTTGCGCTCTGGCGACGATACCGGCGACCCGTGCAGTCCAGTTCGGAATAATAAGCTATTTTCCGTTGACGTTAACTGCACATTTCGATCACGATGCGCCACCCTCATTCGACAAGAATCGGATGGGTGAAGTATGGGCTGAAGATGCGAAGAATGACCCATAAGCTGGAACTGTGTCGACGGAAGTACTGAGTGAATCAGCGCTTCATCCAAGGTGCCCGAACTGGAAAGAAGATGCGTGTGTCCTGCATTCATGCTGTTGCTATTGACAACAATTTTCCGCCATTATATAGTTGCTATTAGCAACGTTGCTAATAGCAACAAATAGAGGTGATGAGATGCAGTGCTGTGAATCCGGCACTTTGATGAGAGAGGTGGCCCGCCTTCACTTTCAGCTACAGAGAGACCGAGTCTGCGGGTGCTGCGATGCGACGGAAATGCAGTGCAGCATTCTGATGGAATTCGGGAGAACCCCCTTGATGACTTTGGCCGACCTGACCCAACGGCTCGGTCTCGATAAGGGCTGGGTAAGTCGGGCTGTAGACGCGATGTGCAAGCATGGCCTGTTGATAAAAGAGCCCGGGGAGACCGACCGGCGTACCGTTCGTTTGTCCATGACGGAGGAAGGCGAACGTCGGAGATCGGCGATCAACGGAACCTTGAACAGCCTGGTGGATCGGGTGATGGCCCATATCCCTGCAGAAGATCGCCCCACGGTCGAACGCGCGTTGCAATTGCTGCTGTTCGCGCTGCAAGAGGAGATCGCGAGCAGTATAGAGAGTGAATGTGAGTGCGGCACGGTGGCGAAAGAACCTCAATCATGAACGCCTCGGTCCAGTTGACGAGGGACAACGGCGATTGCCGGGCCAGAGAATATTTGGACTAGGAGGATCCGCCATGAAGCAGGATGTCAAGAAAGCGATTCAAACCAAGTATGGAGCGGTGGCGCGGGCAGTATCCAACACGCTGAACAAGGCTGACTCTTCCGGTAAGAGCGCGTGTTGCGGGAACAAAGGATCAAACAACATTTCCGAAGGCCTGTACGACGCGCTGCAGACTGAGGCGCTTCCTTCCGCAGCCGTGCTGGCCAGTCTCGGTTGCGGGAACCCCACGGCACTCGCGGAGTTGCACCCGGGAGAGACAGTCCTTGATCTCGGCAGCGGAGGCGGTATCGACGTGTTGCTTTCTGCGCGGCGCGTTGGCCCCACAGGGAAGGTCTATGGACTTGACATGACCGATGAAATGCTGAACCTCGCAAGAAACAATCAGCGGGAGTCAGGCATCGAAAACGTGGAATTCCTCAAAGGTGACATTGAAGAGATTCCCCTTCCGGATAACCAGGTGGATGTGATCATCAGCAACTGCGTGATCAACTTGGCGACAGACAAGGACAAGGTGTTTCGCGAGGCGTATCGCACGCTGAAGCCCGGCGGGCGGTTTGCTGTATCGGACATCGTGTTTCAGGGTGATGTTGAGAAGATTCCCAGGAAGTTGCGAGACTTGGTCGATGCCTGGGCAGGATGCGTTTCCGGAGCCCTGGAGGAACAGGATTACCTTTCCCGATTGCGGGCAGCAGGCTTTTCAGACGCCTCTCTGGAGGTTACCCGAATATATGCAGACACATCTCAGTTGGGATGTTGCGGCATAGGGCTGCCGCCTGGGGTGCGTTTGGTCAGCGGTTTTATACGGGCAACAAAAGCACCAAACGTCGAGCCCGCTGCCGACGGGCCGAAGGGGTAATCGTCGAACATCTCACACGATCTAGCGCTGTGCCGGACCGGGGTTGTTGCTCTGGCCCATCGTTTGAGGAAATCAAGGAGCAACCAAAGAATGATGCACCGGTATCCAAGGGGAGCAGTGATAAAGTCCGCAAAGCAGGCGCGGTCACTCCAGATATAGCGTTCGAGACTTCAGTCGGACGCTATATCCGCCGCTGTACGCATGCCCAAATTTGGTTTATCGCTGCTCCCCTAGGATACCGCCACTTCCTTTAAATCCTGCTGTAGCGCCTTCCAAGGGACTACTGGTGAGAGCACGCCGCGAGTTGCCACTCTGGATTACCGTTCTGCTCCATGCACATATACCCCCTTCTCCAAAATCCCATCATCGTAAGTTTCGTGCGCTTGATTCCGCCAGATCTCTCAATGTTCTCAGCTGTTTCATCATCATGATCAAGTCGCCGAATCGTAAGATACCCACCGCGAACCATCTCTTGATCAGTCGGTCGCCCAATCTTGCATTCAGCTTCACTAACAACCGACACGTACCGGACGAATGGTCATACAGGTAGTAGGTGCCTCCAAGATTGTCGAATACCTTCGACCACATTGAATCTTGCAACATCAATCCGGTAATGTGTTTGTCAGTTTCGCAGGCGGTAACCTTGCCTATTAGAAATCTGTCTCCTATCCTCACTGGCGGAAGGTCTAACAGGTGTTTGGGGCTGGATCCGCCAAGGTTGTCAACAAAGTCATAACTATAGGGAGCCACACGCAGCTGGCTTAACCATTGATACACCATTGATCGCGGAGCCCGAATCGTAATACCGCGGAAAAAACAGTATGTCGGATCTGGCAACTCATCATCAATGGGCAAGTGTTGTGTCAGTTCCGTTGGGAAAACTCCCCAAGCATACTCTCTCGGCATGGTCACACTCCCAATTTCAAGGCTTCGAAAGTGAGCGCATCTCGAAATCCCTGTCTCATTCCCAAACAAGTGTCCTCAGCCTAATACTATCATCTGTGGGCTCCGAAAATAATCAGTTGAAGTTCTTATACTTGTTAGCCCCGCATGATCCGTCTTCTTCCGAATCACCAGCAAAACATGAAAATCCGGGTTCGTCAGGAAGACGGTCATGCGATGGAAACCTCTGGAATTCCTTTCACCAATGTGTGCGAGGAATTTTTATAACCTATTGAGGGCTACATTGCCTACTACGCCTCCTGTTCCGCTGACACATGCGTGCAAGATGTGGCCAACTGGGGGGGCAAATTTAACACGATACAGTTTTCTGACAGCGCAGTAGATTGTGGTCCCTGATTGAGATTCTACATCGTTGGGTTGGGCGCAGCCCGATATCCTCCGGCTAGCGCCCAATCTATTTCATTTGAACGAAAATTGAATCATGTCGCCGCCTCCGACCATGGTTTCAAAAGAGTGAACGTGAGGTTTAAGGAAAATGACCAGCAGCAAGTCGGCCCCTTTTGGAACCAGCTTCATGGCGTCGGCAATTGGTGAACCGTGAACGGGAATGCGCACGTTTGTTTTATATTTCCAAGGGGAGATGCTCCGCAACAGGACCGTGAACATTTTTGGCGATCCGGGGTGTATGCCCGGGTTTGCATACTCTGTCTGCATTGTGCCATGTGTGGTATACAGGATCGTGCCGTTCCCGGCAAATTGTATCCGGGCAATCTTGAGGTTGTAATGGAGTTTTTGAGCGATTTGTTTGTGGGTCGTCTGGATTGAGGAACCAGACTGTTGTGAAGCTCCAAACGAACACCCCGATAAGGAGAAAAAACTTGTGGCTACCAACCCCAAAATTAGGGTGCGTGTCCCAATTCTTTTTCTTGTGTTCATTGTTCATCACCCTCCTGACATCCATGCTCCCCGAACAGACGATTCATATGCCAAAGAGGTTACACAACATCCGCGTGTGATCGTCAAATCAAATCCTTCCCCACACGCTCCCCTACGCATCCCACTCTATCCCTTGCCCCGCCAGGCTCTTATTTTGCGTTGAATCGCTGAATTGGATTCAAACGACGTTGACATTGGGCAACTAATGAAGCAGATTGATTCTATAATAATCCGACCGTCGGTATGGTAAAGAGGGGATTACTCATGGCGCGCACTATGAACGAGCAAGAACATGCCATGAAGCAAAATGAGATTCTGGATGCGTTTCAGCGGCTCGTGGTGACCCAAGGGTATGAGCAGAGGTCTGCGTCGTATGAGAGGCGGGATCTGGAGGTTTGATTCGATCGCAAAAAGCAGCATTGTTGGCCCCGTGCGCGGCGGTGTCGCGACACCAGGTCATAATCAGGCCAATCCTTCTGCTTCGTCCGATCGGCCCAGCATCCTCATTCCGAGAATGACAAACCATGCCGAGAAGAACAGCTGAGAAACAAATACCATGACAGTTCCGATCAACCAGGGATAGGCGTCGATAAAGTCCAATATCCCTGCAACAAACCCGAACATGGCCGCAGGCCGGCCAATCACACTTCTTCTTATTACAAGACACAATATGATGGTGGCCATGCTCAGTATGGTGGCTGCAGTGTGCATGCCTCCATAGTATATGCTGAGCACCAACTTGTAGATATCGGGTGAAAGCTGAATGCCATAAACTGGATACACCAATCTTCCCCAGATAATATCCAGAAATAAATATATTGGTATTATGACTGTCAAGAGAGCACATCCCAGTAATGCTTTGATTTTATCCACCTTCACCAATATTCGGTACAATGCAACGGTTGAAGGTATCAAACATATTGCGGCAAAGAAAGACAATTCGTCTGCCATTGCGATATTGAACCGCCATTTCAGAAGCCATGCTGTCAGTTCTGCATTCGCCAACGGGGGGTTCAAGATAAGCATACTTCGCCACTTGTTCTTGGTTTGGGTTCGCACAACTTCGTATCCCTGTTCCTTGCACCACTCGTGCTGTCTGCACATCAATTCCGATGCAACTCCTTGCCCACGATACTCTGGATACACGCCCCCCAACCAACTGTAAAATCTGCTCTTTCGGTCTTGATTGATACCCAATTTTGTATCCAACGACACGTTCATCATCGACGGCAACCAATATAAGAAACTTGGATCTCTCCGCTGATCCGACATAACGATTGATCAACAGTCTTGAATGGCCGATGTAGGATGATGTTCCCATACACCACCTGTGCGGACGATCCGTAATCGCACGGGTCCATGAAGACGGTGTGCTTCCTCCGCCGTAATCCTACTGTTAGAGAAATAACGCAAATCTCAATTCCTGACTTGTTTAAACCCATCAAACAGCGGGTCGCCGTTCATGCGCCAACCCAACATCGGATCATCTGCCCAAACCAGTATTAGATCTGACGATATCGACATACTGTAAAGTATACACGATTGATGTTCTGTCAACCTCAATGTACAATGGGGGTGTGGAGGGATTGAAAATGACAACGGAAATTCTTGCGAAGACAGAGTACCAAATCAACAAAGCCTTTGAATCACACGACATTGCGCTGTTAGAAAAGGAAACTCTCTTTGTCCTGAACAACCTTGCCATCAACTTGTCTGATGTATACTCTCGTGTTTTCAACTACGTAAAACCCATGAGAGTGAAACTGAGAACAGAGCCGCAGTTCCTCTTTAGCGACAAATATCTGTCTTCGCTAAAGAAGGTATTGAGTTTTTCGGAGAGAATCTTCTCTGAACGGATTGAGCCAGTTGAGCTAAAACTAACTTTCGACTCTTGGTTTTATGAAATCACCAACCAAGGTTCTTTGGTATACGACTACAACCCAGATATTTTGGTCAATATTTCTGATGCCGCCGACCAACTCGGTGTATCCAGAACGATGATGTACAAGTACATGGATCGTGGTCTGGAAGTGGTCGGCGAAAAGGGAAGCCAAAAGATACCTCGATTTATTCTGGATGCTTGGAAAAATCCCGCATACGCTCTTCAGATGCAATGGATTTACCAGGTCAAAAGAGAGCGCAATCAGACAATTGAACAGAAAATTGAATCAATCAACAGACAGATCGATGAATTTGAACGAGAATATAGAGGGACATTTCATCATCTGTTTGGACACTTAAGTTCTGAGGACATTGATGGAATGTCAGAGGCGGTGGATATTCAGGACTGGAAAGTGCTTGAAGAAGAAAAACAACAACTGCTTGAACGATTAAACGGGTGATGGATGAACTCATGATCACATCAGACAAATATACCAATTTAATCTCAAAGTACAGTTCTTACATTGCAACGCCACCACTTCTGAATTTAGGCGTCGGTCCGTACACAAATGAGACGAAGGTGGTGCTAAACATCGAATTCACTCCGCACCCGACATTGGGGGTTACCAAGTTTCGCATTCGCGAATGGTATGACTCAAATGACGACTTGGTACAATATCGGTACTGCTGGGAAACAAACAGCAAGCCCACGGGGAACATCAGTGCTTGGGAGAACGAACACAATCACGGTCTTTCAACAGATCCGCATCACCGTCATCATGTTTTGTATGATAGAAAACCTGTAGAACCAAATCATGATATCCGAACCTTGGAACAAGCTTTCGAGTTTGTGATAAGCTACCTGTCCACTGGTAATGATTACCCATAAAAAACCTACTCACCCCCGTTCCCAGGGGTGTTGTTGTTTCGAAGTGATCCCTTAATACTACAACGACGAACAAAAAATCACGTCTGCCTTGTTATTCATGCAGAATATGGGATGGCTTGTAGGAAAGCCGGGATTTCGGACGCCAAGCGGCGATTTCACACACGCACATCTCATCCTTCGACAGTTCGAAGGCTGCCTTTAGTCGAGAGTCATCACACAGCGCCCTGAACACAACATACCAGCTATTCTAGTTCGACAGATCGGCTGCCACCTTAATACATTCGATCATGCTGTGTTCGCGCACCACCCCTTTGCCCGCGATGTCAAATGCTGTTCCATGGTCGACTGAGGTTCTGAGGATAGGCAACCCAATTGTGACGTTGATTCCCGTATCAAACCCGAGCATCTTAATGGGAATATGGCCTTGATCATGGTACTGCGCAATCACACAATCAAACTCACCGTTGGCGGCCCGAAAAAACACTGAATCTGGCGGCCAAGGCCCAGTGGCATTGATTCCCGCTTGCCGCGCCTGTTCGACAGCCGGAGCAATTTCTCGTCTATCCTCCTCACCGAATAGGCCTCCTTCCCCAGCATGTGGATTTAGACCCGCGACAGCAATGCGCGGATCACCCACGCCAAGTTGCCGTAAGGTAGATGCTGTGAGTTGGATGGTGTCATACACTTGTTTCGTAGTGACCTGGAAAACAGCATCCCGCATACTTACATGCGTGGAGACATGAACGACCCTTAAGGCTCCGTTAACCAGCATCATCGCATAATGAGTTGAACCGGAGAGGAAAGCAAGAGCCTCTGTATGCCCAGGGTAAGTTATGTTCGCCAGTTTCCAGGCTTCCTTATTGATAGGAGCTGTGCAAATTGCCTCAACCTGTCTATCGACCGCCAATTGCACAGACCGCTCAACATACTCAAAGGATGCCCGACCAGCCTCTGAAGACGTATGCCCCCACTCTAATCCCTCCGGTACATTTTGAAGATCAAGGACATCCACTGTACCAGGTGCAAATGTGGCTTCATCCATTTTTGTGATAGCTGCAAACACGGGAACGTTTCCCTGTAATCGTCCAGCTTTGATGAGAATCGATCTGGCCATTTCAAGTCTTCGAACATCTCCTACTATCACAGAGCGAACGCGATCATAGACAGTGCTATGGCTCATGGCTAACACGCATATCTCAGGACCAATTCCTGCGGGGTCACCCATCGTAACAGCGATAACTGGACCAGTCAAAGTAATCTTCCTTTCCTGTTTACTGCATGGGTATTTCCGCCAGTTAAAAAGCGCACCGACTCCAGTAGAACTGTCTCGTCTCCAAACCCTCCGGCTTTAGTTATCACTGTGAGTTGCCTGCCATTCACATGCGCCATATTGTATGACACACCTGGCGCCAGTTCCCCCATTGGCCAAAGCGCCTGAATTCCCAATCCCCGGCAAACTGCTGTTGCTGTTGCGCCGCCTGTGACGAATATGCCAATTTGGGCAGCTTGTTCCAACGACACGATCCCAAACCATTCCCTAGCCATCTCCGCCAAGTAGTTTTCGATAAGCCAGGGCTTTAATGGCGCTTCGTGATCATCCTGCGAGACACTGACAGCCATTATCTGGTCATTATCGCAATCCCTTAAAGACGCCCACTCCCGCAATTTTTCTGAGTATTCTTCCAGTGTGCCATCCCGATCGATCACCATATGTGTGATCGGCAGTTCATCCTTCAAGCAATTCAATTGGCGATAAGCCTGAGGATGAGCACTGCCGATGAGCACCATGACTCTCCCCTTTGACCGTGTTTCTGGAATGCGCATTTCTGTAAAAGTATTCGTAGAGACAGGCGCAGGCGGGAACCATGCTCTAGCCAGCGATTGGGCCAACCCGGCCGACCCGCAGGGTAACACATCAGGTCGAGAAGCAACCAGATCCGCAACGCAGTCTAAATCGGCCTGTGTCTCAGCGTCAATGACTATGATCCCTTCCCCGTTCCGAGGTAGACTTTGCCATACGGCATCTGCACCCTTTCTGAGGGTGGACAACCCCACTTCATACACGGGCAAGTCAGACGTCTGTCGAATAATCTCCGCTATTCGATCCGTGACGACGGGGGCCAGTGGATCCCTTCTGAACACCGTTTGACTGATCGGAACACCTTTTATTAGTACACAGCCATTGAGTACAGTGCGACCTGTTTCAGGAAAGGATGGAGCCAATATGGCCCATCGTTTCCCCAACGCCGCCAATGCCGTCTGAATTTCAATGCCTACCGGACCGCGCAGGGTGGAATCTACTTTCTTGTAAACACGACAGCCACTACCCACTTGTGTATACAACAAATCGCACGCTACTCTCATAATCTTCGCAGCGGCAGCAGACGCCGCGTTTCGTGTTTCGCTATCAAACGCCTGGACTATATCTGAACCTAATGTAAAGTCCCAAGGATGATCAACTGCAAAGCAAACTCTCACCCCTCGAGAATTGGCATGAAATTGAAGGGCTGCGTCGGAGGCGCCTGTCAGATCATCGGCAATCACGAAAATTGTACCGTTAGTCATAATTATCCAACGCCCATTTCTGACATGCCAAGTTCAATTAGGGTCACACCTGTTTGCTTGACCGCCTCGCGAAACTGAGCGGGCACATAGTCTGTGATGAGCATATCAATGGAAGACAAGTGTGCGTACCCCGGCAGCCCAGCATCGCAAAACTTTTCGTGATCCACCAAGAGAATGGATTCCGTCGCGTTGCGCAGTACAACTTTCTTCACCCCGAGCGTAAATGGACTCACGTTGTAGAGTCCAGTTTTTACATCTACACGGGCAGAAGAAAAAACATACTTGGAAGGCTTGTATTTCTGAAAGTATTCTTCGGTTTCAGTGCCGAAAACGGCTGCCATCTCTGGAACGTACAGTCCCGGCGCCAAGTGTATACTAAGTCCACGCCGGGCCATCGGTTGGAGAAGCGCAAGTGAATTCGTGTACATCAGTGCACCCTGCGGCAGATACGGAACGAGTTGCGCCACAGTCGATCCTGAGTCCAGAATAACGATATCAGTGGCTTGAATCTCTGCAGCCGCCCGTTTTGCGATAATCCGCTTTGTCTCCAGATTATGCTGTAAACGCAGCTCGAACTCGGGCCCATAATCGGAATCCATACCCGTGCGCAAGCTTCTGCCGGCCTGATTCGGCTGGTAGTTAAGCTGCTCCGAGGCAGCCAATACACGCTTGGCCATTTCTTCATCCACTGTACCGACGCCGTTAAGAACCCTCGAAACCGTTGCTGGTGAAGTTCCCGCAGCTTTTGCGACATCCTTTAGCGTTACCACCGACTTCACCTCCGGTTGTGGACCAGTTTTCTTGAAACCAGACTAATATTGAACATAGACGACGCGCCACTGCAGGAATTCCTCGAGACCATGTTTGCCATCGTCGCCGCCGAGCCCTGATTTGCGCCATCCTGAGTGAAACGCTTGAATTGCTTCGTTGTTCTCCCTGTTAACATAGGTCTCACCAAATTTCAGTTCGTTCGCTGCCCTCATCATGACTTCAAGGCTCTTCGTGTAAATGGACGACGTTAGCCCATATGACGAGTCATTGGCCATGGATATGGCTTCTTCCAAGTGTCGAAACGGTATGATAGGCAAGACAGGACCAAAGATCTCCTTATGGGTAATCTCCATCTCCTGTTTACAGTTTAGAAGGACTGTGGGCTCGAAATAGTAGCCTTTCTGCGTTGGCGCGCGTTTCCCACCAATGGCCACTGTAGCGCCTTCCTGCATGGCGCGTTGTACAATTGTCTCGACCTTTGATAGTTGCTCCCGGTTAATTAGGGGGCCCATGTCTACCTCCTCAGATAACGGATCGCCATAGGTTGTGTTTGCCATAGCTTCTACCATTTTATCAGTAAACTCGGATAAGACTGCCTCATGAACGTAGATCCGCTCAGCGCAATTACAAACCTGACCCGCATTCCCGATGCGCGATAGGCGAATACACCTGACCGCGAGATCAATGTCCGCATCGTCCATAACAATGGCCGGCGCTTTTCCTCCCAATTCCAATGAAACCTTTGTAATATTGTCGGCGGCTGCCTTCATGATACTTGTTCCAGTCTCAACACTACCGGTAAACGTAATCAGTCCTATTTGAGGATTTGAGGATAGTTCTGCCCCGACCGTGGCGCCATTCCCGGAAACAACATTAAACACACCTTTTGGAAGATTACACTCAGCGACGATCTTGGCAAACTCAAAGGCGTTATTGGGCGTCTCTTCAGAAGGTTTGATGACGATCGTATTTCCTGTAATCAGCGCTGGCGCCATTTTTCGGGCTATAAGAAAAAACGGGAAATTCCACGGGAGAATGCCCGCAACTACGCCTATGGGTTTCCTGAACAGAAAGATATTCTCATTGGGTCGGTCGCTCGGAATGATCTCCCCCTCGATGCGTCGCGCCCATCCTGCCATATACTCTAAGTAATCCGCCGTGGAGGATACCTCTCCGAGCGCCGTGGAGAGAATCTTGCCCTGCTCCTCCGAAATGACCCGCGCCAAATAATCCATATTTTCTCTAATTCGCGCGGCAATTTGGGTAAGATAATTGGCTCGCTGAATCGCTGGTAACCCAGCCCAGGAAGATTGCGCATCCGCTGCAGCTTGAATAGCCCGTCGCGTATCATCTATGGTAGCCTCCTGAACTAGCGAAACCACCTCCTCAGTCGCAGGATTTCTTACCTCCCGAATTACCCCGCCGCTAGACTGCACAAACTCTCCATTAATGAAAAGATCGTATTTCTTCAATGTAATCCCCCCAGTCCTTATCAATCTGGCCAATGACAGTTCACACACGTCGTTTGTCGGAAATCTTGTTTAAGGCCACTGCGCCGATGATAATGGCGCCTTTGACTACTGTCTGCAACTCGGCGCCAGCACCCAACATAATCAAACCGACACTTACACTCCCGATAAATATGGAACCGATGATCGTGCCGATGATGGTTCCTCGACCTCCGAAGAGATTTGTGCCGCCCAATATTGTCGCAGCAATTGCATCGAGTTCCATTCCATTCCCAACGCTGGGATCACCGGCCCCGAATCTCCCATCGAGGATCAGCCCCCCGACAGCGGCAAATATCCCAAGGAGAATAAAGCAATACATCTTGATCCGATTCACCTGGATTCCGGAAAACCTCGCCGCAGTCTTGTTTCCGCCTGTCGCGTAGATCCAACGCCCGAACACGCTGCGATGAAGCAATACGAAACCTAAGACCACAATAATCAGTGTCCACCACACGGGAATAGGAATTCCCAACAGAGCGTTGTCACCAAAAATATAGCCAAACGATACACTGTCAACGGGCACGGGCATGGAACCGGTGATGATTTGTGATAACCCGCCGAAAATTTCCATAGTGCCGAGTGTTACGAGAAACGACGGTACGCCGACGTAAGTAGTCACAAATCCATTCAATGCGCCAATCAGAGCTCCAATGGCAAGTGACGCCAGAGAGGCCGGCAGCCAACCGACATGGCTTTGCATAAGAATCGCAGCCATCATGCCTGTAAAACTGACCGTTGATCCAATTGATAAGTCTATCTCTGCAGTGATGATGACCAAGGTCATCCCGACTGCCACAATGGTCGTAACTGCCGTTTCACGCCCTATATCTGCAAATGTGGTTGCAGTGGCAAAGTTGGGGGCAAAAATCATAAAAAACCCAATAATAACCACAAATATAGCATAGATTAGTCCCTGAGAACCCAAAGAGCCGACACTGATCCGTCGTTGCTTACGATTCGAGTCTACATCTGGTATTGGCGATAGTCTTCTTAACACTGTAGCACCTCCCGAACAAAATCTTGCACGACTGGACTCTTGCTCTCACTGGACCATAGCATGTTGCATCGCCCGCCGTACGGAGATCTCGTCGATTTGAGTATCAATCTCTCTAATAATCGCACCATCCGCCATCACTACGATTCGATGAGATACTTGAACGAGTTCCTTCAGGTCTGACGAAATGAACAATATTGAAGTACCCTTCTGCGCAATATTGTCCATGATGGCCCAGATCTCTTGTTTTGTGGTTATATCTACCCCTGCAGTCGGATCATCCATGATCAGCAACTTAGGGTCCTTACTCAGCCATCGGCTGAGAATCACTTTCTGCTGGGTGCCTCCACTCAATTCCCCCGCCTTTTGAAACACATTCCGGCAGGCAATCTTTAGATCCGCTACTTTCTCCTCGGAATAGCGCAGCATGTTTCGTTTATTGACGAACGCCAGACCCTTTAGATTCCCTAAATACGAAAATCGATCCAACACTGTCATGGTAATGTTGTCTTCGATGGACAATTCCCCAAACAACCCCTGTTCTCGCCTCTGTTCGGGAATAAGGGCAACTCCTGCATCGATGGCCTGAGCAGGTGATTGAGGTTTATAGCTCTCGCCTTTAAATCGAATATGGCCGCCAATAATCCTTTCAAGACCAAACAATGCGCGAGCCAGCGTGGTTCGGCCACTTCCTACAAGCCCTGCAACACCCAAAATCTCTCCTTCATAAAGGGTGAATGTTGCCTGATGCAACTTGCCTATCGTGGACAGCTCGCGAACCTCCAAAGCAGGAATCTCGGAAGTCGATCTATGATGCTTTGCGATGCGTGAACCCGAAGTTGTCTCGGTTCCTGTGATCAGTTGAATGAGCAAATCCAAAGTCGCCCGATCTTTCTCGATCGTTCCCTGATTGATGCCATCCCGTAGAACAGTTATCCGATCGGCCACACGAAGGACCTCATCCATACGATGACTTATATAGATGATGCCTTTACCGTGAGCTCTAAGATCATTGATGATCGAAAAGAGCGTTTCCTCTTCTTCTACAGTCAACGAGGCCGTAGGTTCATCAAGCACCAATATCTGCGCTTTCTTTGACAGTGCTTTTAAAATCTCCACCATCTGTTGCTGCGCATAACTCAGGTCGCCCACCTTCATTTGCGGTTTCAAAGGAAAACCGTATTCAGTGATCATCCCCTGGGCAGCACGATGGATGCGCTCTTTTCGCAACATTCCCCAACTGCGAGGCTCAATGCCGAGAAACAAGTTATCTGCCACAGTCAGTTCCGGCACAAGACTAAGGTCCTGGTAAACGATCGAAATGCCCTCCTGCATCGCCTCGGCGGGGGAAAACCTTTTACGGGGCACATCGTTAACTCTCACTTCACCCGCGTCCAGCGAGTACACTCCAGACAATATTTTCATCAACGTGGATTTCCCTGCGCCATTCTCCCCCAAAAGAGCGTGTACCTCACCACTAAGAAGAACGAAATCAACTCCATTTAAAACGTTTGACTCGCCAAATTTTTTGGTTATTCCGCGCATCTCCAAAAGAACATTCTGATCCAAGACGATCTTCTCCCCCTCGGAACCCTGTCTGAGACTATACTATTTTCCACTTGAACCATGGTGAATAGCAACCTTGGTTCAAGTGGAATGCCACCTAATCACAGACCACCGTCATCTACTTTCCGGTAGCATAGCTTTCGAGGGTTTGGATCACGTCTTGTGGTACCGCTGTGTGCATGACTGCTTTATAGGCGGGTATCAGATCTGCCCTTGTAACAGGCAACGTTGGCACCTCAATGTAGAAAGGCACTTTCAGTCCCAGCAAAGAGTAGGCTGCCGAGTTCGCTTCAGCGACGCCCTGATCGTAGGGTCTCTGTGCTCCGATAGCCGTGATTGATCCATTGGCGATGTCCAGAGACGAAATGGGTCCGAGATCATTGGTGGTAATGACGAGATGCCTGCCCAATGCTTTTTCCGCCGCTACCGCACCTTCTGCAGGGGTATTCCAGGCCAGCCACATGCCCTTCATGTTCGGGTGCGACTGCATCATATCAAGAGCAATGTTGTAAGCCTGCTGTCCCGGATTAGTAAAGGTTCCTGTTACTACGTTCATATGAGGATAATGCTTTAGCTTGGCCATGGCTGCTTGAAAACGAACCAAAACCGACCAGTAGTATGTGCCGAGCGTCATGACACCTACTTGCGCATTGGGACCGACCTGGTTAACAAGCTGGTTGACAGCGAACACAGTATTGCCGCCATTGTTGGACGCTACGACATTAACGTAATCCTTGCCAGGGGTCATGTTCGGTGGCACGTTATCCATAAAAACCAATTTAATGCCGGCGGCAGCTACCTTCTTATAGGCATTCACTTCGGTCGGAGCGTCCACCGGGATGGAGAAAATAACTGACGGGTGTCGCGCAATCATGGTCTCCAGGTCGTTGATCTGCGTGGCCGGATCAAAGTTTGCATCGGTCACAGCAATGACCTTTATACCAAATTTTTTCAATGTATTGGTAATGCCGGCGATCTGCAAACGCGGCCAGGCAGCGCTCATGGTGTGCATGACAATCCCCGCCGTAAAGTGGCCTGCTTTGAGTTTCGCTATCTGGCTAGAAGTAAAGTGAAAGTAGTAGGAAGAAACCGGCGGAACCCCCTTCGGAAATCCAGGAACTGGTTCGCCCATTCCGAGTTTACCAGAATTATTCATTTCTTGTGCAACAAAGGCGGGGATTTTCCCTGCCAATTCTTGCTTAATGAGCCCCTTTGATATCTGGGTAAGCGACGGATTCGCGGAAGTGCTCGCAAAGGTCATCCCGGCACTGCCCAGAACGACTGCGGCACTAAGCAGCGCCGACATTAACAGCTTTTTTTTCATTCAATGTTCCCCCTTAAACATCCTCTTGTATTCCGTAAGACAAAGAGTTCGTCATTTACTTCCTAAATGACGGAAAATCAATTCATCAGAACCCATGTTATCGCTTACAAGAGACAACAACTACTGGAGAAAACGTTTTCTGAACCTCGAAGAATCAATCTTGCAATTTGGCAATTATCCCTGTTGCAACCTGTAGAAAGTTTAGATCACGCCAGGCTTAATACCCACTTCTCAAGCACTTCAATCGAGGTGATTACACAAATCCCGGCCCCCTTCTGTGAATTCGTTTTCTCGAGAACGATTACTGTATTATATGTACCATGATCCTGATTGGGTGTCAATAGCGGATTGTTCCATCTAAACATAAACACCCCCGTGTATATATCGATATATACACGGGGGCAATCGATGCAATATATCGCTTCCTTGTTCTACCAGGATGTGATCGAGAACCCTACCGACCCACCTACTCCACGGTCACACTCTTGGCCAGATTTCTCGGCTTGTCAACGTCGTTCCCCCTGGCCACGGACGCATAGTAGGCGAGCAACTGCAAAGGAGCGACGAGCATCACCGGCGCCAAAAAGGGCAGCGTGCGCGGCACGTAAAGCACGCGATCCGCAGTCTTGTGAATTTCGCCG
Source organism: Bacillota bacterium (assembly GCA_021846285.1). GTDB lineage: Bacteria > Bacillota > Bacilli > Alicyclobacillales > SLC66 > JAKADD01. Next base: position 2,818 of record JAJZCB010000065.1, on the reverse strand, counting down.
TCACCCGCCCACGCGAGTGCGAGCACGTGTGCGCCGCGGGCCTTCACTTCCTTGATATTGCTGAGCGATTTTTCGTACAGCGCATCCTGAGTGACTAGAGCGATCACGGGCACGTCTTCGACGATGAGCGCAAGGGTTCCATGTTTTAGTTCGCCCGCCGGATAGGCTTCGGCATGGATGTAGGAGATCTCCTTGTACTTGAGCGCGCCTTCCAGCGCCACGAAGTAGTCGATGCCCCGGCCCAGGAAAAACGCGTCATTCCATGTGGAGAAATCTTTCGCGATTTCGTTGATGCGCGGCGCGGTGTCCAGCACTTCTTCGATTTTCTCAGGCAGACTGCGCAGTTCTGCGACGAGTTCCGCCAAGTCATCCCCCGAGACCGTTTGCCGCGCCTGTCCGAGGTAGGCGGCGAATAGGTACAGGGCGATCAGTTGCGTCGTGTACGCCTTCGTGGACGCCACCGAAATCTCCGGTCCGGCCCATGTGATCATCACGTCGTCGGCCTCGCGCGCCACGGAGCTGCCCACCACATTGGTGATCGCAAACACGCGGTTGCCGCGCTCTTTTGCACTTCGCAGCGCAGCCAGCGTATCCGCCGTCTCTCCCGACTGGGAGATCACCATGATCAATGTATCCTTCGAGAGAATGGGGTCGCGGTAGCGGTATTCGGAGGCAATTTCCACGTCCACAGGAATCCGCGCCAGCGTCTCAATCGCCGCCCGCCCCACCAACCCCGCATGATACGACGTGCCGCACGCCACGATGTGGATGCGATCGATGCGAGCGACAAAATCCGCCGTCCACGACAGTTCGGGTAACGCCACGCCGGCGCCACTTTCCGCAATCCGCCCGCTCAGAGTATCTCGCACGGCCTTCGGTTGCTCGAAAATCTCCTTCTGCATGTAGTGGTCGTAACCGCCCTTTTCGGCCGCCTGAGCATCCCATGTCACCTCAAACGGTACGGCTTCCACCGCGCGGCCGTCCAGATCGTGGCAGGTCACCCCGTCAGCGGTGAGAACCGCCATTTCTCCCTCGTTCAAAATGTAAACCTGCCGCGTGTAGTCCAGAAGCGCCGGAATGTCAGAGGCGAGAAACGACTCTCCCTGCCCATACCCAATCACCAGCGGCGAATGTTTGCGCACCGCTATGATTTTCTCTGGATCTCCCTTGGCGACCACGGCAAGCGCAAAGGCCCCGCGAATATGTTTTAGAGCGGCCATCACCGTCGTAAACAGATCGCCGCTCCAATTCTCCTCCAGGAGGTGCGCCACCACCTCTGTGTCGGTCTCCGACGAGAAATGATGGCCGCGCGCTGTCAGTTCCTCGCGCAGTTGCAGGTAATTCTCGATAATCCCGTTATGCACGACCGCAAATTCGCCCGCGCAGTCCGCATGCGGGTGGGCGTTGTCATCCGATGGCTTGCCGTGAGTAGCCCATCGCGTATGGCCGACACCGATCGTTCCCGCAATCGGATGCGCTTGTAGACGTGCAGCCAAAACGGCCAGGCGTCCCACTGATTTCTCCACGCACACTTCACCACTCGCGTGAATGGCCACTCCCGCCGAATCGTATCCCCGGTATTCCAGTTTTGCAAGCCCTGACAACAGCACCTCCTGTGCCTGACGCGGTCCGATATATCCAACAATGCCGCACATGTCCATTCCCCCGATTGGCGTGCGCCAAAACAAGTTCCCCCGTTGCCTTCGGAGACAACAATGAAGAGAACGTGCTCCTGCGCCACGTCGCATATTTGATCCAGAACGTCCATGTCCTCTCCGTCCATGGCAGATCGACTTTGCGCAGATTTGAAAAATGCGCCCACTATCTCACGTATCGCTCATTTTCACCGTGCCGTATCTCGTGTGTACAGTTCTGCGTACAGTTCTGTGTTCAGCTTGCTGTTTCGTCTGTTTCTCCAATGTCCTGGATGGCCCTTGTCCTGCAGGTCACCCCACAGTTTTGCGGCGTTCCATATCGATGCGGATCCACACCGGGAGGCACCCGCCGAATGATTCGCTAACCTCCCCCGCGTCAACTGCCTGATCTGTTTTCAGACAGTCCTGGCGCTTTCACCGTGCAGTGTTGAGAACTCCTGGCGTTGTCTTGTCTGTCAGAATGCAACCACCTCTGCCTTCTCCGCTGTATACGTTGTCGCAGGAATCGGCGTCGGTCCAGGACCCAAATCGTCGCCTCTGCGCAACCCATCCCAAAAATCGCAAACCTGGCTGCCACCACCTCCCCTCAGGTTACCGCCGCCAAATGTCAGTCATGCGTCACGCGTTCCCCGCCACCCGGGCCCCCCGAACACGCGTCTCTTTCAGTCTGCATGCGCACACCCCACTTCGGTATCAACAGGTGGCCTGTCGCTCCGCCCCCAACTCCTGGCGCACGACAGCCACGATGTCCTCCGCGTAGCGGCGGACTTCCTCCTCAACGGCGCCTTCCACCATGACCCTTACGATGGATTCCGTTCCCGATTCGCGCACGAGCACCCGTCCCTCGTCTGCCAGTTTATCTTCCACCGCTTTAATGGCCTGACCGATAGCCTCATTGCGCAGCCATGCAGTCTTGTCTTTGACGCGCACATTGATCAGCACCTGAGGGTATGACCGCATCACGTCAGCCAGTTCACTGAGTTTTTTACCGGAACCAGCCACGACGTCGAGTAACTGCAGGGCCGTCAGGATGCCATCTCCTGTCGTGTTGTACTGAAGAAATATGACATGGCCCGACTGTTCTCCCCCGAGCACGTAACCGCCGTCGCGCATCGCTTCCATGACGTACCGGTCGCCTACAGCCGTACGCACCAGTTCCAGTT
>JAJZCB010000064.1 GCA_021846285.1 Bacillota bacterium | reverse complement strand
TTGATGCCGAGCCAGTACTGATTCAACCAGCCTTTGCTGAACCCTTCGCCGACATAGTTGAAAGCCCAGTTGCCGGGAGCCACGTCAGCGTAAACTTGAGCGTCCGCTTGGGGAACTGCGCCTTGCGAGACGACGTTCCAGAAGTAAGCGAGCAGTTGGCCGCGCGTTACAAAGCTGGCCGGACGGAATGTGCCGTCGCTGTACCCATGGATATAACCCGAATTGCTGAGATTCGTGATGTCCTGCGCCGCAAATTGGTACTGTGCGGTGATGTCCGAGTAAGTCGACGCCGACGTACTCGCGAATGCGGCCGGAGCGAGCGTACCCATAACGAGAGCTGCTGCAGCGATGCTGGAAAGCGTGCGTTTCAATCCGGTTCCTCCTCTTTGTTGCCAAGAATAAAAGCGTTTAATGATGGGAATGCTGTGCATCATACAACATGCGAACCGAAGTAGTGTCATGTCCCTGTGCAGCCGTATCCGAGTCCCGCGCCGGCACCCGCAATCAGAGCCATACTGCTCGCTCCCCGTCCCCACGCGCCGATCGAGCGTACGCAGCGAGTTCTCATCGGGCGTATCTCACAGGATGACATCCCTCCCCTCAGTACAGTTTGAGTTGCTTGCATCATCAACAATCTGCTGTCACGCCGAGAATCCTTAGCGAATGAAATAGACGATTCTCGGGCGGCGAAGGTTACACAACCATCGCCGAGAGTGTTTGCGCCCTATGGCGCGCTGCCGTGCGCCATGCAGACGATTCTTTCTGTTGTTTCGCCTGCCATTGCATTATAGACGAGACTCTCACATCTCGTAAAGCGTTCGATACTGGAAACACGGGAAAATAACAGAGTGCCTAGTAGAATCTATGCACTATTCAACCGAACGGATCATCGCTCGAACAGCGCGCTTCATACCAAGCCCCAGACTGTTGTTCCCGGTTGTCAGGTACAGTGTACCAGAAATTTGGCGGCCATGTTGGTAGATTACGATAGAAACCAAGATTTTTTGACCCGGTTTATGCGTTTTCCACACAATTTACATTTTTTCCGCTGCTTTTTCCGTGTTTTCGTAGAGTTCAACCGTAATATCTACCATGTGAGCAAGCGCAAAGTGTGATCGCACGCGCTGTTCAGCACGCTTACCCATGGCAATCCGCCGATCATCCTCTGCCAGAATCGAGTGCAACGCCTGCGCGACAGCATGGACGTCGCCTGGCGCAACGAGCGCACCCGTACCAGACTCGCCCTCGACCACAATCTCCGGCAATCCGCCAACGCGCGAGGCGATCACCGGGAGCCCGCTCAGCATGGCTTCCAGCGGCGCGATCGGCAGGCCCTCCATTTGTGACGGAAGTACGAACACGTCGGCTTCTGCGAGCAACGCGAACACATCGCCGCGCGCCCCAAGGAAATGCACCCTGTCCGCGGACGGTCCGTCCTGCGCCAGCCGCTTCAGTCCAGTCGCCTCCGTTCCATCGCCGACGAGCACGAGATGCACGGGCCTGTCGTTGACCGCAGGCAGCACTGCCGTCGCTTCTATCAGTACATCCTGCCGTTTGACGGCGTGCAGTCGGGCCACGCATATAACCACATACGCACGATCCGGTACGCCCAACTGACGTCTCAGATGCAGGGGCGTTTCGCGCACCCTGGCAATCTCTGCATCCGCGGCGGTCACGTCAAGCGCATTGCGAATCACCACGAGTCGCTCTCGCCTGTAGCCCCGCTCCAGCAGCGTTCTGGACAGCGCTTCCGAAACGGCGACTACGCGCAGGGACAGTCGCCGGGTCATGGCCTCGAATCGCATGAATACGATCCGCTTGACTGGTGAAGCATAATCGTAATAAAGGTCGCTGTGCACTGTGGTGACTACCGGAACACTGGCCAGACGACCGGCAAAGCGCCCTGCAAGACTGGCGCGGACGCCATGGGTATGTAAGAGTCCGGCCCTTACGGTGCGGCAGATGGTGAGCAATTGATAAAAATCTCCCCACGGCGTGCGCGTTCGTAAGGTATACAGAGGAATTCCGATGGCTCTTATTCTCTGCGCAAATGTTCCTTCATAATAGGTGACCACGACCAGGTTCACCCGCCTGCGCTGCAGTTCTGTGAGCAGCGCCAGGATCTGCGCTTCTGCTCCGCCAAACTCGCCGGCGCCCACGACATGCACAATCGGCCCGGCAAGGTGGTGTTGGTCCAACTGTGTATCATATGTGGTTTCAGTCACGATAGAACCCATCCCTCATGTTCTGCTTCTCCCGCTTTCATGAAAATAGCTCATGGTACAATAGCCAACAGATGATGGACCGTAAAACGGCGCTGGCGCGGCCGGAGACGACGCGGCGGCCAGGAAGAATGGCACAGGGAGAATCGCTATGGATGATTCAGCGCGCCCGCTTGTATCCTATCGCACGATCAAGGACCCTGTCCATATAGAAATGGTGGAGAAGAAGTCCCGGTTTCTCTGTGGCCTCTACCCAGTCGAAAGCGAAACTGAAGCCCTTCATCACCTGTCGCTCGCCAGAAAAGAACACTGGAACGCGTCCCACCACTGCAGCGCGTTTCGCCTGAGAGACGGCGTGGAGCGCGCCAGCGACGATGGCGAGCCGTCCGGAACGGCGGGGCGACCCATGCTGCATGTTCTGACGCAGCAGCATGTCACTGACATCCTGGCTATCGTCACCCGCTACTTTGGCGGTGTGCTGCTCGGCGCAGGCGGGTTGGCGCGCGCCTATGGCGGAGCGGTCGCGCACGCGCTCTCGCAGGCGTCGCTCATGGCGTACGAACCGCATGACAGCTATCAGTTTTCCCTGCAATACGGCCAATATGAGCTGGCGCAATCACTGTTCGCAAGCCCTGGATGGCAGTTGACGGCCGCATTTACCGACCATATCATCTGTCATTTGACCGCGCCGACCATGGACCGACTCACGATCGCCTCCATCATCGCCAGACTGACGCACGACCCCGAGGCCGCTGTTCCGATCGCCTCCGCACTGCGTCCCCTCGATGGATGACCACTGCGAACCCTCACGCTATGGCCGAGATCTACACCTCAGGCTGGGGTGTGGGGATGTGCTCTGCGACGCCCTGTACCTCATCGCGTTTTCGCAATTCCTGCAAGGCTGTATCCAGCATCCACACCGCAAGGGATAACGCCGACTGACCCGTTCCCCCGTGAGTCGCCCCATTCCCCTGCTCCCCAGTCGCTGACCGTGCCGCCGCCGAGCGCTCGACGGCGGCGCGCAGCACCTCGTTTAGCGACTGTCCTTCCGGGCGGAATTCCGCTGCCTGTGCCCGATACCTCGCCAGCACTCCACTCGCCAGATACCGCTCGACCGTCGCCGCCTTCTGCACTGTGTGTAACCGTTGACCATTTTTTAGAAGGATGACGCCCAGGCGTTCTTCTTCCTCAATGCCAGCGACCGCATCGATCCGAATATATCCGTATGCTTCGTCCCCACGCACCCTGGCGCGCTGCATCTTACAAGTCATGAAGGCATATCCGCGCCACACGATGGGCGTGCGTTGCCTGACATGCGAAGCTCTGGCTTGCGCCCTTCGATACTTGGTAAAATCAAGCCCATCGTAATGCAGGAGCCTGCGCAGAATCAGTTGTGGACGCCGAGAATCAATCAGAGTCTGTCCGTCAGTCTTGTAAACCCGCGAGCACAACCCTCTCCCCTCCTCATAACACGGCGCTAACGCCGCGACATCCCCCAGATGCAGTACATGTTTCACCACGGTTGTCTCCTCCTCGTTTCGCACTAATGACTCAGTTACTTTAATAGACGTATATTAGCATAACTTACTCATGATTTACACTATAGATAAAATCCATTCAGGTTTTATTTTCCGTTATAGAATATAACTCGTTACTTTAACCACTATTCATACTCTTATAAATGCTTCAGTATTGCATTGCGCCCAGAACTGGCCGCCGCTATGATTCGTTTGCGCGCAATCCCACATGGACCGGTCCGAAAGGATCAACCAGCATGAACAGAGACAACCCGGATCACGCACACATCGTCTGGCTTGCAGCTCTGGCAAAAGCCGGCGATCGACTCGCCAGCCAGGCGCTGTGCGAGCGTTTCACGCCTCTGGTGCAGGCGAGCGTCAGTCGCTACCGAGAGCATGTTCAGGAACGCGAGGATCTCCTGCAAGTCGGGTATGAAGCGTTGCTGCGGGCGATCAGAGAGTTTGACCCGACACAGGGGGTGTACTTTGCCCACTTCGCGAAACTACGTGTGCGGGCGGGAGTTTACGCGGCCGTACGGCGCTCTGAGACACGCCAGGGCCGCGAGTTCGCGGACCGGCGCCATAACGGAACTCACATTGACCTCTTGCTGGCCAACGCAGTCGATGCGCAAGCGCACCATTCCTATCAGACAGCCGAATGGAGCGACCTGTTTCACCTGCTGTCACCGCGTGAACGAATCGCTGTCGAATGGACGGTCCTGAGGGATTTCTCAACAAAGGAAGTCGCGGATGTCTATGGAGTGTCAAAGGAAACCGTCAAGACATGGCGTAAACGCGCGCTCAAAAAGCTGTACCGCGCCTTGTTGGCGGATGCCGCGACTCCCGGAGGCGGTGGAAAGTCGCGACAGGACCTGTAGGCAGCGCATGCGACATTGGCGCCAGCTTGCACACGGGAACAAGCGGGCGGTGAGTCGGACGCGGGCGGCGAAAAGGCCACGAGACATTGGCGCCAGGATACACACGGAGCGGACAACCCCTGGGTTGTCCGCTCCGTCGCTTGCCGTGCGATTCGGCCTTACTTGATGGTGGCTGCCAGCCCCATCATCTGGTCGGCGATGCTGACCGCCTTCGCTGCCAGATCATAGCGCTGCTGCGTCTGAATCATGTTGGTCATCTGAGTGGTCAAGTTGACATTGGACATTTCCAGCATCGCGCCGTGAACCTGACCGATGGCCGAAAGGACAGCGGGCGCGCCAGCGGCGTTTGAGGATGCGGTAAAGCCGGGTTTAAGCTGGTACACATTCGCGCCAAGGCTGGCGAGAGCGCTTCCCGGATGGGCAATATAGGCGAGCGCCAACTGGCCGATGCGGCGGGGTTGTCCGGAGGTGGTGTCGGCTGTCAGCACCCCGTCCGGCGACACGCGCACTGTGGCGAGATTGACGCCCGTCAGGTCAATCGGTTTGCCGTTCACAGACAGGACACGGGCGCCGTCAGGCGTGGTCAGGTACATCTGCCCCGTTTGCGGATCGTTGCTCGCCGCAAAAGCTCCGGCGCGCGTGTAACCCGTTGCGCCCCCCGGCAACGAGAGCGTAAAGAAGCCATCGCCCTGTATCGCCATGTCCAGTGGATTGTGCGTTGTCACATAGTTGCCTGCAGTAAATGAACGCATGCCCGGCATTGCATACGCCCCTGTGCCAAGCCACAGGCCGATGGGCGATTGCCTGTTTGGCAGGCCCTGCGTTGCGGGAGCCTGTCCGTACACCTGCGTCAGGCTGTCCGCAAACGACAGGCCAGTCGCTTCATAGCCGGTCGTGTTCATGTTGGCGATATTGTTCGAAATGGCGTCGAGACTTTGCATCTGGCTTTGCAGCCCTGAACCGGCCACCGATAGTAACGACATGACTCTGCCTGGCTCCCTTCGCGTCGTGCGTTTCCCCTCAATAGTTCCTTCAGACCGATCTCACTGGCGGCGCTATAGTCCCGTCACGACGCCTACCTGGGTGACTGCCAGTTTCAGCGTGGAATCAATCGTTTGCGCCATGATCTGGTTGGCCTGGTAGTTGCGGTACACAGAAAGCATGTCGATCGTGTTTTGCGTGCTGTTCGCGTTTGAAGACTCCAGAGCGCCCGTCTTGATAGCCGCCCCGCTTTTCACAAACGCGGTTTGCGCAGTCGGCAAGAAGGTCGTGCCGCCCAACGGCTGCAGCGTGCTCACCGCAGTGGCCACCGCGTGGAAGGAAGCCGTCGGCAGGGGCGCGCCGTTTGCCTGAACGACCGTATAGGAGAGTTGGCCCGCCGCATCGCGGAGCGGTGCGCCGTTCGGACCAAAGTAGCTGCTGCCCTGGTATAGCGGGTTAAGCTTGACGGCTGAGTTGAGGATCGGCGCACCCTGTGCGTTGACACCCAACAGACGCTGTGATACGGCGTCGTACAAAAAACCGTTGGCGCCAACATGCAACTGACCATCCCTCGTGAGCGCCACTGACTGGCGCCCCTGAGCGTCCACATTGGCAACAGCAAAAAATGAGTGCACGCCGCCGGTTTGCGAACTGGATACCGGAAAATAGGCGCCCGGCAGTCCCTGTTGCAGCGGGATGGGTTTGCCTTGGGGTCCCACAATGATATAGGAAGAGTTGCCTTTTGCATCAACGACCGGACTGCCGTCTTCGGCAAACAGGGTAACGCCTTTATACTGTGGATTCACGACGACGCGCGCATCGGCGATAGGCGCGCCCGAAGCGTTCACGGGCAGCACGGGAGCGCCCTGCGCCGTCTCGATCACGCCGCCGCGCCCGACGACGAGCGACAGCGTCGATACCATGGCTGGGGCGGCGGCAGTCTTGCCGGGCGCTCCCCCCTGCGCCGTAAGGGCGTACACCGACACGCCGGGGGTGAGTGGATCCTCGATGGCGAGATCAAGCGGCTGACCTGTCTGTTGAATCAGTCCTTGGGAAAAGTTCGGCACAGCCTCCTGAAACAGCACGCCAGGATTGACCGTTCCGAGCGGAACCGCGCCGGCTCCGTTCGAGCCGTACTGGTAGCGCTGCAGGAGTTGCTGTGGAAACGCCATGAGCTGTCCGCTCGCATTCTTAAACCCGGGCGTACTCAGATTGGAGATGTTGTTCATGATCACTTGCTGCAATCGCTGATCAGATACCAGACCAGCGCCCGTGGCCGACAATCCATCCATAGATCCCTACACATCCTACGCGCGATAGCGCTGAGATTTGACGGGCGGGCGGCCCCACTTGTCGATGTTTTCCAAAAATGCGCCAGTTCCTCGCGCCACACAGGTCATGGGATCATCGGCGATGTGCACTGGCACCTGAAGCTCCGCCATCAGGAGCTTGTCCATTCCATTGAGCAACGCGCCCCCGCCTGTCAAAATAATACCCTTGTCAAATATGTCCGCAGCCAGTTCGGGCGATGTGCGTTCCAGCACCGCCTTTGCCGCCGCAACGATGGCGTATGCGGATTCTTCCAGAGCGATGGCCATCTCTTCGGATTTGATCAAGACGGTTTTTGGCAGCCCGGTTACCATGTCGCGGCCGCGCACGTCAATCTCTTCCCTTCGACCGTCGCGCAACACGGAAACAACTCGAATCTTTATATCTTCGGCTGTTCGCTCGCCGATCAGCAAGTTGTGGTTGCGTTTTATATATCGGATGATCGCTTCATCGAACTTGTCCCCTGCCACTCGAATAGAAGAGGCGGTGACGACGTCTCCAAGCGACAAGACAGCGACATCCGTCGTACCTCCGCCAATATCGACCACCATACTCCCACTGGGCTGCGTGATATCGATCCCAGCTCCGATCGCCGCCGCCTTCGGCTCTTCGATCAGATAGACGTGCCTCGCACCCGCCGCTTCCGTCGCCTGGCGCACCGCCTTTTGCTCCACTGAGGTAATGCCTGCCGGAATGCAGACGGCTACCCGGGGCTGAGACAATAGACCCTTGCCAATCGTCTTTGCGATAAAGTGTTTCAGCATAATCTCAGTGATTTCAAAGTCGGCGATCACACCCTCTCGCAGCGGTCTGATGGCGACGATGTTGCCGGGAGTGCGCCCCAGCATGCGCCGGGCTTCCTCACCGACTGCGACAACGCGCCTGGTTTGACTCTCGATTGCCACTACCGACGGCTCGTTGAGAACGATTCCCTTGCCGCGAACATGAACCAGAACATTAGCCGTACCTAAATCAACACCAATATCCTTGCTAAACATCCGTTAGACCTCTCTGTCGAGAAACTAGGACGAACACCCCTAGGCACGCATCTCGACGGATTAGCGACACCGAGATAGTGCTTCTATCTTTGTTCTACACTCGGACACCAAATCCTCTACCCACAGCCAGATTTTTTGTCAGATTGCGTTTCGGTTCATCCTTTCTGTATTTTTCTCTCGTTGCCTCACCACCGCGCAAATGCCTGATCGACTTGTGGTATTCAAGGATCTCTTTGACGCGGTTTGCGAGGTCGGGATTAATCTCAGGCAGTCGCTCAGTCAGGTCCTTATGCACGGTGCTTTTCGAGACGCCAAACTCGCGCGCAATCGTCCTTACCGTGTTGCGGGTTTCGACGATATATTCGCCGATTTTCAGCGTTCTCTCCTTAATGTAGTCATGCACACCCTCGCCTCCCCAAGTGTTTCGCAAGTCTGCTACAGTATATGAGGGGTGCATCGCCATATGCCAAGATCGGGCAATTTGGCTACATTGAGGCGCATTTTCATCACTTTGCTCGTCCTGACTCGCTCTATCACGTTATTTTGATAGCATAGAAAAAGCTGCTTCTTTCTACGAAGCAGCTTCGCGCAACAGTGAAGATCGCTTGCTAGATCTCAGGCGCGAACGCCTTCGTCTATGATCAGGCTTTTGGAAGAACACTCCCTGGGTCTACCGCTGATCCATTCTTTTGGACCGCGAAGAAGAGATGGTTGCCCAGATTGGCCTCCTTCTGATTGTATCCGCTCGCTCCGATTTCCTGTCCTTGCAACACGTGTTGCCCGACTTTGACATCGACAGCCCCAAGCGATTGGTAGAGTTCCGAATAGCCGTTGGCGGAGGAAACGACCACTGTCTGCCCCATGACCGGACTGTTCCTGACATCCGTCACGGCGCCCGAAGTAGCGGCAACGACTCCAAACGCCCGATTGCGATTTTGCATGCCAAGATCATAACCGGTCGATCCCTGGTAACTGTTGTCGTAGTGCACCAGATCTGTGGCGAGTGTTGCAATTGTCGCCCCCTTCGCGTTCATGTCGTAGTAGCCGCGCAGCACCCGGACTCCGGCAGCGTCCGACGCGATCGGCCATATCCAGGACGAAGAGGCGACCGTCACGGTGGCCGGCGAGGATGTTGGCGTCGCGGCAGCGGATCCGCCCAGGTTGATCAGACGGTTGGCCTGTCCATACATGAGGGCGATAATGAGTGCCGCAGCGGTGAGGTATAAAGCGGGAAACGCCCATCGCTTGGCAAATAACGCCCTCCATCCGCGTTTCTTTACTGCGTCGTCAGGCGTCTGACCAGTCTGCGTATCAGCGCCTTGTTGCTGTTTGTCTTCTTCGTTATTCACTGTTAATCACCTCATTTCGCAGTCTCGCCAAAATGAGGTAGCCTTAAACAAGTTTGTCCAAAAATAGGGATGTTCGCATTGACGATCTTCATTGTAGTATAAGAGGGGCTTGCATTAGAGAGGCCCTACATAAACGGAGCCTGCTTCACCCGTTCTTCGAACAGGGGCTCTCAACTGCGCAGTGATCAGGGAGAGCCTTCTGGCGGCGCCGCACGCTCCTCAGGCAGACTTTCAACCGCCGCTTCGGTCGCTGGCGGCGGATAGAGCGATTCCAGCAGTTCCGGATACTCGCTCATGATCACTCCTTTTTTCACCATTTCCCAGTAGGACGTCAAAAAATCCGTCATTCGGAACATCGACACTCACCCTCGTACGCTGTGACTTTCGGCGATGAACAACTGTCCTGCACCGTTCCGTTCGCCGCACACGTCTGTATGGGGTTAGTGTGTCCGATGCTGTCGAATTTTAGCCGCTGTCGAACGCGGTCATACAATACAGTGATTGGCAGCCGGAGGCAAGCGCGATATACTTCAGTAAAGAGGTGACACGATGGCGCAGCAGGACACGCTGATGAAGGCTCTCACAAAGTCCCTGTCCGGCGGCGCCCTGGAGGCCGTTGCGGTGTACGGAGTGGAGTTGACCGATCCGTTGCCGACGGAGCTTCCGGCAAACACCTTGCGGATCGATATGGCTTGGCGCATGCAGGACGGTCGACTGTTTCACCTGGAGTTCCAAAGCAACCGTGAAACCGACCTACATCGCTTCCTCGAATACGATGTCCGTTTGGCGCGGCATCACAGAACGAAGATTCGCACCCTGGTGCTGTACCACGCGGAGGTCACACAGGCGCCGGACGAACTCGACATCGGCACGGCGCAGTACCGCGTGGAGAATGTATTTTTGTCGGATCAAAACGGCGATGCGGTGCTTGATGAGGTCACACGGCATTTGCAGGCCGACAAGTGGCAACCGGAGGACCGCCTGCGCTTGGCGCTGGCAATGAGCATGGACCTGCGCGATCGTGAGCGGGCGTTCGAGCGGGTGCTGGAACTGGTGCCGAAGGTGCCGGACGAGGCGGAACGGGATCTTGTCGTGGCGGCATTGTTGGCGCTGGGAGACAGGGAGTACAGCCTGGCAGAGCGGGAACGACTGAGAAAGGAGCTGAGTCAGGTGTCCAGGATCGCGCAGGAATTGTATGAGGAAGGCCGTGAGGAAGGCGAAGCGAAGAAGGCGGCAGCCACGGCAAGGGCAATGTTGACAGATGGCTTGGATATTGAGCGAATCGCGCGCTACACCGGATTGTCCGTCGAAGAAGTGGAGCGGCTTCGCAAGGAGTTATCGAACTGAGCGAACTCGTTGCGCTTCTAAAGTTCAGAAGTGCGCCAAACACAACTTCACGACAGTTCACCCACCGCCTGCATCGCTAACCATAGCTCATCTCTGTAAACTTCCCGAGCTCTGCACGGGCCGTCCGGTCTGCGCCGACAACGCAACAAAGGACGCTCCCATCGACATAGCCGATTGAAACGCCCTTTGTTGCGTTCACTGTTGCGGCGGGAGAACACACGATGATCCTGCTAGTTTGCGGTGACCAACCGCAGTGGCGGTTGCGCCTCGTCGGTTCGCACGATATACGCGCCCAACTGTCGAAGTTTACTGACAAGGTCGCCATAGCCGCGATCGAGATGCTCCAGACCAGTGACTACAGTCTCGCCGTTCGCCGCCAGACCCGCCAGCACAAGAGCCGCTCCCGCTCTGAGATCAGTCGCGTTTACACGCGCCCCCGTCAGGTTGGACACCCCTTCCACGATCGCGCTGCGCCCTTCCAGCTTCACATCCACACCCATGCGCCGAAGTTCGGCCACATGCAGGAAGCGATTCTCATAGAGCGTCTCCGTCACGATGCTTACGCCTTCGATGGTGGTCAGCAAGGCGAGCATCTGCGCCTGGAGATCCGTGGGGAACCCTGGGTGCGGCAGAGTCTTGACATCGATCGGGTGCAGTGGTCCGTCCGCGCGCACACGTATGCCGCTGATGTCATCCTCGACGGTGACGCCCGCTTCCCGAAGTTTGGCGCACAGGGAGCTCAGATGATTGTAGATCGCTCCTTCTACAAATACGTCGCCGCGCGTGATGGCAGCCGCCAGCATGTATGTGCCCGCTTCAATGCGATCTGGAATGACAGTATGCGTGGCGCCGTGCAGACACTTGACGCCCTCGATACGGATGACGTCGGTTCCGGCTCCGCGAACTCTGGCGCCCATGGCGTTCAGATAGTTGGCCAGATCGACAATCTCGGGCTCTTTCGCTGCGTTTTCAATCAGAGTCTGCCCTTCGGCCAGCGTGGCGGCCATCATGGTGTTGATCGTGGCTCCGACGCTGACGATGTCCAGATAGACCCGCGCGCCGCGCAGGCGATCTTTCACGTAGCCTTCAACGTAACCGTGTTCTATCGCAACGTGTGCACCTAAGGCTTCGAAACCCTTTATATGTTGATCGACCGGTCTCTCGCCGATGTTGCATCCGCCCGGAAGCGGCACCCGGAAGTGGCCTGTGCGGGCCAGCAGCGGTCCCGCCACCCAAAACGACGCGCGCATCTTGCGAACCAGCTCATAAGGGGCAGTCGTGGTTGTCAGCCGTTCCGCGGACAGCTTCAGACTTCCATTATGGGAGAGTTCTGCCCGCGCTCCGAGACTGCGGACTACATCGGCGAGATTCTCAATATCGGTCAAATATGGCACTTCTTCAATGCAGGTCTCTCCCGTTTCCGCAAGCAGAGACGCCGCCATAATCGGCAACACGGCGTTTTTTGCGCCGTCAACCCGAACGGTACCCGCGAGGCGATAGCCTCCATGAATCTTGATTGTAGCCACTCGTAGTACCTCCATAGGCGCTCGCGTGCTCGTACACTCCATGTATACGACACGTAATGCTAGTATTCTACCGTGATAATAGGACTTCCCACAAGTACCCTCGTGCTTTGGCTGTAACTATTTTCATGCAAAGCCACCTGCAGGTTGACGGGTTGCCTTCCTGCGAGCACGGAGCGCCCGCCGCTGACTGCATATCCCGCGACACTCGTGGTGTATGTATAGACCATCGTCTGAAGCGGTCGCGCGCGCACCGCCGCATACGCTTCGCGAACGACCGCGCCCCGCTGCGCGGTGTTCAGGAGTCCGGGCAAAACACCGAAGAGTGTTGCGTTAACTACTGCGCTGCCTCCAGAGGAATCGGCGGTCGTTCGAACGATCCGATAGGCCGCCGCAAAATCCCGGTAAGAAGCGCTCTTGGCCAGGAGCCGCAAGATGAGCACCGTTTGCGCCGGCGCATCAGGGAACGACATACTTGCCATTTCCACCGTTGCCTGCATGCGGGTTTTCTGTGTTCCGACAGCGAAGACCCCCGTCCACATGGCTACGTGATCGTGCGGGCCGTCATACGTGTACAGGTGCGCAGAAGCGATGTCCATCTCTTGCGCCAAGCGCTTCGAGTCCCGCGTCAGGGTGGCCACTGAGGAGAACCCGTCATAGAGCGTCGACCAGTCGTGCACCTCAAAGCCGGTCAATCGACTGTGCGTGGCGACGAAAGCTTGCGTCAGAAACGCGGGCGTACGCCCCGAGCTTGGCCGTATAGCCCTTGCCAATGTCTGACCTGACATGTATGACGCCATCAGCAGGACTGCAAGACCCATTAGCGCTAGTTTCTTCATCTCCGCCATCTCCCATTCATACCGCGTACGTGGTACACAGTATGGACCATGAGAAAGACGGCTATACGAGACTATGAACTTTCACGCAAAGAAATGATAATACGCCGCTGCGCGTTCTATGACTGACGACTAAGCGGGGTGTAAGGTTACAGCGATCCTCTCAACTGCGAATCATAGCGGCGCCCGTCGCATACTGGACGACAAAGCCGGCGACTCCCGCGCCGATCAGCACAGCGAGCAGCAGACGCAAAAGACTGGCGGCGCGCGATTCGGGCGCCTTCAGGAAAACATCCCACCTCACGGCTCCGAGAGCGTACCAGGCCAGCAACGTGCCCAGCAACAGACCCAGGATCGTCAGACTGCCCTGAACACGAAAACTGACATTTGAGAACACGCCCACTGGCTTACCTCATTTCTATGGGTAGTATACGCACGCGGCCTCCTGTTTTTTGTCCATGTTCAGGAGGACGCATGATTCCCGGAATCATGCGTCAGCGTCGGCCCTGCAGCGCGCTGTCAGCCAGCATCGCAAGAGTCATGTCATCCATAGGCGGGTTATGCAGACCGGCGCGCACATCGCGATAATAGCGCTCGAGCGGCAGACTGCGCAAGATGCTTTGCCCGCCGGCAATGCGCATGGCGAGATCGACGATTCGCACGGCCGCATTGGTTGCCACGTATTTGGCGAGCCCCAGATCCGCGCGCATCTCCATGCGATCCGCAAGCGGCGCCTCGTCGTAGCGCATAGCCGTAGCGAAGAGCAGTGTTCTCGCAGTCGTGCGTTCTACTTCCATCTGTCCGACCTTCTCGCGCACATGAGGCGCGGTCGCAATCGGTCTACCCAAACTGTTCGGGGCGTACGTATTGGCAAAATCAAGAGTAAAACGGCGAGCTGCATTGGCGATGCCAAGATAGGTGGCCGGGATATGGAGAAGCCAGCCGCCCCCATCGCTGCCGCGCTTTGATTTGCGCCCGGACGCCATCGTGTCCAGCAGACGCTCATCGGGAACAAACACGTTGTCAAGAACCAGCGTGTGGCTTCCTGTACCGCGCATGCTCATACTGTTCCACGATTCCTCCACAGACAGGCCGGTACTGCCTCCGTGGACCAGAAACTCGCCAACGCTGTCTTCATCGGCGATAGTCGCGGTAACCAGTATGTGGGTGATGATGGGACTGCCTGTCGCCCATGTCTTTCTGCCGTTGATGCTGAACCCGCCGGGCACTCGTTTTGCCGTCGTCGTGGGGCGGCCGCCCCTGCTCGGGCTGCCGGTCTCGGGTTCGCTGCCGCACGCGTTAATCATGGCCCGGCCGGCAACTGCTTCCTCACAGAAGGCGCGATACGTGTCGTCCGGCCAGGCGTGGGTGGCAGCCAGACTTAGCGTGATGCCAAGATGCCAGCCCATGACGAGAGCCGTCGACGCGTCGCCCTCTGCGAGTCGTTCCTGGGCAAGGAGCAGTTGCCGCAGATTGCACCCGCGACCGCCGAATTCCTTTGGTACTGTGAGGCTCGCGTATCCTGCCTGCGTAAGAAGATCGATCTGTTCGTGAACGAACGTTCCTTCGCGGTCATAGGCCTCTGCACGCGTTGCCAGTAGGGTTGCCAGTTCTCCCGTCCAGTTGACGAGTTCGCGATCTTCCTCGGTCCGAATCCAGGGATCCATGCTCTACCCGAACCAATGCAAGCCGTTTAGTACATCCATCAGCGGCGATGGCGCAATGCCCAGGGCGAGTGTGCCAAGAGCGCACAACGCCACCACCACGACCAGAGTGGGGGAACTCCTGACCCGTTCCTGATCACCGGCTGGTTCGCGAGTGAACATGGCCCTCAGAATGCCAAAGTAGTAGTAAAAGGCGATGGCGCTCGTGGCAAACAGGATGACGCCAAGCCAGTATTGACCCGCATTGAACGCCACGAGAAAGATCATGAACTTCCCAAAAAAGCCCGCCGTGAGCGGCAATCCAGCCAGTGACAGCAGGAAGACCGCCATCATGCCGGCAAGAAATGGACTGCGCCTGTACAGCCCCGCAAAAGCGTCAATGTCCTCGGACGCTCTGGCCTCCGCAACCTTTGCAAACACCGCAAATGCGCCAATCGTCATAAACATGTACGCAAAGAGATAAAACGCGATGGAAGAGAGAGCCTGCCACATATCATTGAGCAGCGTAGTCGAGCCCACGGCCGCAAACGGCAGCAACAGGTATCCCACCTGGCCGACACTGGAATAGGCGAGGATCCGTTTCACATTGCGTTGAGGCAAGGCTCCGATGTTCCCTACAATCATCGTGATGACGGAGAGCCAGGCGACGATATCCCCCCATTGGCCAAATTTTTGGCCATAGATCCAGACAAACACGCGCAGGAAAAAGGCGAGGACGGCCGCTTTTGAGACAACGGCCAGATAAGCGGTTACCGGCGTCGGCGCGCCTTCATACACATCAGGCGTCCACAGGTGAAACGGCACAACGGACACTTTTATGCCAATGCCCACGAGCACAAATCCAAGTGAAAGATACAGGATGCCGCTGTAATTGGTCCAGCCGCTCTGCAGGTTGACTCCGATCTGGCCCAGGTTTGTGGAACCGCCGACGCCATAAAGGAATGACAGACCGTACAGGATGCAGGCCGAAGCGATCGAGCCGATAATCAGATACTTGAGCCCACCCTCTGCGGAGCGGGCGCTCTTTCGGTACAGTGCAACGAGAATATAGCTGGCGATCGACAGCAGTTCCAGTCCCACATAGAGGGTGACCAGGTCGACGCCAGAGGAGATGACCATGGCTCCGCCCGTGGCGAACAGCACCAGGTACGAATACTCATAGGGCAAGGACTCGGCGCTGCGATCGGCAATGGCCAGCAAAATGACAAGCAGGGTTGCAATGAGAATGATCAGTTTAAAGATGCTGCCGAAATCGTCGACGATGTAGGCCGACGTTGAGTAGGTCGTGACAGCGGCGCCAAGCCGGACGACAAGCACTGTCGCAGACGCGACAAGCGCCAGAACAGCCAGCCAGGGCGATACTCGCTTGAGAGAAGCCGGAAGGAACAACTCGACAAGCATGATCAAAAAAGCGCCGCCGATCACTATAATCTCAGGGCCCATACTACGCCAGACATCGGAGAACGTGAGAAACCCAAGCGCATTAGCCACGCGAATCTAACCCCCTATCCTGGCCGCGATGGCCTGCGCTGTGCCATGAACCACATTGCCAAGCACGTCCGGATATACGCCGATAAGCACCACCAGAAAGACAAGGACAGCCATGGGAACGTACTCGATGGCGCTGGCGTCCGGCATCTCAGTCACCAGCGTCTGCACAGGCCCAAACGTGGTCCTCTGCATGGCGTACAGCAGATACAGCGCCGCGAGGATCATGCCCAATGTTCCGATGGCCGACAGTCCCGGGAAGGTCGTGAAGCCCCCTACAAACAGCGAGAACTCGCTGATGAAGCCGCTCATTCCGGGCAGGCCGACCGAGCCCAGAGCCGCGACCAGCATCACGCCAGAGATGACCGGAAGGCTCTTCGACAAACCGCCGAGGTCGCCAATGGTAAACGTTCTTGTGCGATCCGCCTGCGCTCCCACCGTAAAGAACAGCAGCGCTGTGAGCAGCCCTGAGGAGACAAGCATGAACACGGCGCCTTGAATGCCGATGGCCTGCATCGATCCAATGGCCAGCAAGACAAGTCCCATGTGACTGATGCTTGAGAACGCGATCAGGCGTCGCCAGTCTCGCGATGCGATCGCAACCAGTGCGCCATAGAGTATGCTGATGACTCCGAGAACGGCCAGCAGGGTTGCGTAGTGTTGCAGACCTAGCGGCAGCAGTTCGGCCCCAAAGCGAAGCAGCACATACAGCCCGATTTTCATGAGGGCGCCGCCAATCATCATGTTTGTTCCCGTATCGCTATTTTCGTGAGTGTCCGGAAGCCATGTATGAAAGGGAACAAACGCCTCTTCGATGAGGACGGCCAGTAAAAATACCAGGAACAGCACGTTTTGCGTGGCAGCGGGCAACTGGATCAACTGCACTTCCGCAATCAGTTGCGGAATGGACAGGGTCAGGAAGTTCGGCGCGTTGGGCAGAACCACGCTGGCGCTGGCGGTCTGGGCCTCTGCGGCGAAACTGTACGCGAGCCCGATTAGCCCGGCCAGCAATACCACGCTGGCGAGCCCCCGGTAGATCAAGAACTTGGTGGCTGCGTAATGCCGTCGTTCGCCGCCCCAAATGTTGATGAGGAAGTAGCTGGATACCAGGGTGCTCTCCAGGAAGAAGAAGAACGTAAACAGGTCAGAAGCGGCAAATACGCCGTACAGCCCCATCGTTAAAAACAGCATCCATACATAATGGCTCTTCACGCGTTCTGTGACTGTGAAGCTGCGCAGGAAAGACAGTGTGCTGACGATGCCCACCAGCACCACAAGCGGCATGGAAATGCCATCGACGCCGAAAGCGAACTGAATATGCAGAGTCAGCATGTTGAACGCATTGGCGACCGCCAGCCAGCGTACGGAAAACGGGTACTGCAGAGCGGTCGCGCCATGGTGGAACGCGGCATACGCGGCGATGGCAAAGGCGGTTGGCACAAGCGAACCCAGCAGCCCAATCGCCCGGATCATTCCCTCGGCTTTGGGAGACAAAGCCATGATGAGCAGAGCGGTCAGGGCGGGTATGAGAATCAGCAGCAAAAGCACGTCTGCCATGTTAGATCACACCCCCGATCCCTATGACGATAAGCACCATAACCGCCAGGCCAAACACCGTCACAAGCCCGTATGTCTGCACCTGACCGGTGCTGGAATATTTGACGCCGACGCCGCCCGTGTAACCTATCTCGCCCGCCAGTCGAACGATGCCGTCGATAATCCAGCGATCGAGGAACTGGAAGATCCCGGCGATTTTCATAACGGGCGCCACGATGATGAGGCTGTACAGTTCGTCCACATAAAACTTGTTGAAACTGAGTGTGTACAGGACCCCCGTGCGCTGCGCAAAACGCTCTGCCCTGCCCTCCTCGGTCCTGTACAGGGTATAGGCAAGCCAGATCCCCCCCAGACCAACCAGTGCGGAAACCGCCATAAGCGCCCAGTTGGCTGGCGGATTGAAGCCCACCGGCCCCTGATCTTGCAGAAAAGTACCGAGTATCGGATCAAAGGGCGTATTGATGAATCCTCCGATGGTCGCCAGCACGCCGAGCGCAATCAGCGGAATCGTCATGGCGGGACCGCCCTCATGTGGATGCCTGTCGCCTTTGTAGGCCCCTGAGAACGTGAGAAAGTACACGCGAAAAATATAGGCTGCCGTGAACAATGCAGCTATGAGCCCCATGGCGTAAAGCACATAGTGGCCTGAAGTGAAAGCAGCCGTCAGGATGTCATCCTTCGACCAGAAGCCGGCGAACGGCGGTATGCCGGACAATGCCAGCGCCCCGGCGAGAAAGGTGGCGTGCGTAATCGGCAGGTACTTGCGCAACCCGCCCATTTCAAACAGATCCTGCGTGTCCAGCGCATGAATCACGCTGCCCGCCGCAAGGAACAGAAGCGCTTTGAAGAAGGCGTGGGTGACCAGGTGAAACATGCCGGACACATAGGCTCCAACGCCCATGGCCAGCATCATGTATCCGAGTTGCGACACCGTCGAATAGGCGATCACGCGTTTGATGTCACGTTGCGTAAGTCCAATGGAAGCGGCCAGGATGGCTGTGAACCCGCCGATGACGGCCACTGTTTCGCTGGCGGTGGCCGACGCTTCAAAAAGCGGAAACATGCGGGCCACCAGATACACTCCCGCAGCCACCATGGTCGCTGCGTGGATCAGGGCGGAGACTGGCGTCGGACCTTCCATGGCGTCGGGCAACCACACATGAAGCGGGAACTGCGCAGACTTGCCAATCGCGCCGATAAAGACGAGCAGCGCGACCAGCGTCACGAACGCGCCGGCGTGCCACCCCGCCAACGGTATGTACCAGAGCGAGAAGAACTTCGCACCCGCGTAAGCCAGCGGTGCGGCCGCATGGATCATCATGCCGGACGGCGCGCTTGCGGCGCCAAACAAGGTGTTAAAGTCAAATGTTCCCCGCGACAGATACAGCAGAATGATTCCGATAAACAGACCTACGTCGCCGATGCGCGTCACAATAAAGGCTTTCTTGGCCGCCGCCGCAGCTTCCGGTTTGAAATACCAGAAACCGACCAGCAGATAGGAACACACACCGACCAATTCCCAAAAGATATAGAACTGCAGCAAATTGGGCGATACGACCAGACCCAGCATCGAGAAGACAAACAGATTGAGATACTGATAAAAGCGGGAAAACCGATCATCGCCGCGCATATAGGACCGCGAGAAGAGAAACACCAGCATGCTGACCAAACTGACCACGAGCAACATGAGCGCGTTCAGACTGGTCACCTGATAGCCTACTGTGATGGTTCCCGAGCTTCCCGACCCAAACTGGAGCCAGGGGTACACGGTGGGCGCAGCCGGACCGTGCGCTGCAACATCCCCCACGATGCCGATTGACAGCAGGAAACTGACGAACACGGCCATCACTGAAATTCCCGCCGCCACAGCTTCACCCATGCGCCTTCCTGAAGCAAGCAGGATGATGTAGGCGGCGAGCGGTAAAACAGGCACTAACCAAGTCAGACCGATCATACGATCACTCCTACCACTTCATGAGGTTGACGTCGCGTACGTCGCTGCTGTTGCGAATCCGGAAAAAGGACAGCAAAATGGCGAGGCCAACGGCTACCTCTGCCGCCGCAATCGCGATATTGAAGAGCGCGTACACTTGTCCGTCGACGTTTGGCGTGACCGCAAAATGCGAGAACGCCACTAGATTGATGTTGGCCGCATTGAGCATCATTTCGACAGAGATGAGAACAATGATCAGGTTGCGCTTTGTGAGCGCCCCGTACAGCCCAATGCCAAAGAGGATCGCGCCAAGAGCGAGAAACGGTTGTAAGGCCATCTACTGCTCCTCCTTTCGTGCAATGATCACTGCGCCAACCAGCGCAGCCGTGAGGATGGCTGATACAAGTTCAAACTGAATCGTATAGGTGTGAAACAGCGCATCGGCGATCAACAGCACGGTGGACTGGTGAAACGGCTGCAGCGCGGTTGGACTCACCGGCCACGATGTTTTGCGAACCACAAGCAGTATGGCCCCCACAACGACTGCGACTCCAATAAACGTAACGGTTCCGCGCAACCCGCCGACCTCCGGTTCCTCGTCGGTTTTGCGTCTCGAGTGGGTGAGCATCAGTGAAAAAACCATCAGGATGGTAATGGCGCCAGCGTAAATCATCACCTGCACGATACCCACGAAATCGGCGCCCAGTATGATAAAGATTCCCGCCACACCGAGGAAGACGCCCCCCAGCGCGAGCGCCATATGCATAACGTTGCGCAGAGTCATGAGAAACACGCCCGATGTGATGATGATCAGGGCGAGCACGAAATACGCGACCGTCTCTCCGGTGATGGGAAAGCCAAACAGCATCACGCCTCGCCTCCCGTTTCAGTCTCTTTGGCGGAACCCGCTTCGCGAGCCGCCTGTTCCTTCGCCGCCTGCAGCGCCTGGTACGTGCCGTGTTCCTTATGGTTATCGTAGAGCCAATGCATATCTTTGTAGAAATCGTCGCGAGAATAGGCCGCCAGTTCAAACTGATCCGTCATGAGAATGGCCTCCGTGGGACACACCTCGACGCACAGATCGCAAAGAATGCAGATTTCAAAGTTGATGTCGTACGTGTCGATCCGCATTTTCTTGTTCGCATCCCGCGACCCCGAGAGGGAGATGCAACTGGTCGGGCAGATGCGCGCACACTGGTTGCAGACGATGCAGAGTTCCGGGATAAATTCATGGATGCCGCGGAAACGTTCCGGCCACACGGGTTTGACTTCAGGGTACTGCAAGGTCACCTTTTTTTTCGTCAACTGTCCCAGCGTAACTCCGAGGCCTTTAAAAATCCCGAACATGACTCTCACCTCCAAATAGTTCAGATTCGTCCTCTTCCGCCAGCAGGCCTGACTGCCTCGCCGGCAGCCACATCGTCCGCTATACCAGCAGCGACAGCAGTCCCGTGAGCAGAATGTTGAACAGAGCCACGGGAATCAGGACCTTCCAGGCGAATCCCATCAGCTGGTCAACGCGCAGGCGCGGCATGGTGGCGCGCACCCAAAACAGGAAGAAGATCACCGCGCTCGTCTTGACGGCAAACCACAGCCAGGAAGGGAGCCACGGCCCAGTCCATCCACCCAGGAACAGTGTGGTGGCCAGAGCGGAAAGGGCGAACACATACACATACTCGGCAAGCATGAAAAAGGCGAAGCGAAAGCCCGTGTATTCTGTAAAATACCCGGCCACCAGTTCCGACTCCGCTTCCGGAAGATCAAAGGGCGTCCGATTCAGTTCCGCGACAGCCGCGATCATAAAAACGACAAAGCCGATGATTTGCGGAATGATATACCAGCCGAATCGATCCGTGGCCTGATGCTGCACGATCGTCGTCAGATTGAGCGATCCGGCAAGCATCACCACGCCAAGCACGGACATGCCGAGCGGTATTTCGTAGCTGATCATCTGCGCGGCGGACCGAAGTCCTCCCACCAGCGAGTACTTGTTGTTGGAGGCCCATCCTCCCAAGACGATGCCAAGAATCGTGATGGACGACAGTGCGATGTAGTACAGAACGCCAATATTGAGGCCGGCCGTAAAGATATGCGTAGCCGTGTACGGGATGACAGCCAGGACCATGAACGACGGGATAAAAGCAATGGCTGGCGCGAGCAGAAAGAGCGCTCGATCCGCGTTGGCCGGCACGATATCTTCCTTGATCAGAAGCTTCAGCACGTCCGCGACACTTTGCAATAACCCAAAGGGGCCGACGCGGTTGGGGCCAATGCGGTTTTGCATCCAGCCGATCACTTTTCGCTCAAAGTAGATCAGGTACGTGACAATGCCAAGAATGAGAGCGAGAGTGACGACGGCTCCGATAACCATGCCAATGAAGTTTAGTCCAGTGAGCGGCTGCGTCTGCCAGGAAAACATGCTAAGCATCCACCTCCCCAAGCACGATGTCGACGGCGCCCAGAATCGCAATCAGATTGGCCATGCTTTGACCAACGAGCAATTTTGGGAGAATCTGCAGATTGACAAAGGACGGCCGCCTGATCTTCAGCCGATACGGTTTATCCTTACCGTCGGACACAATGTACACACCAAGTTCGCCGCGGGCGCCTTCTAT
The DNA here is from genome assembly GCA_021846285.1 of Bacillota bacterium. Lineage (GTDB taxonomy): Bacteria > Bacillota > Bacilli > Alicyclobacillales > SLC66 > JAKADD01. The sequence goes on along the minus strand of JAJZCB010000064.1, from coordinate 437 downwards.
ACTCGTGTAGTATTCACCGGCAGGCACCCTGATGAGTTTGGGCACCTTCCCGAGCACCGGGCCATCCGAAATGCTTTCCAGCGCCTGTTCGACGATGTTCAGGGATTGGTCCATCTCCTGCAGATGGCACCAGTAGCGGTCGAAACAGTCGCCATTTTCCCCCACAACGACGTCAAAATCAAATTTGTCGTAAATGCTGTATGTGCGTTTTTTGCGGAGGTCAAAGCGCAATCCGGTGGAACGCAGATTGATGCCCGACAGCGAGTAACTGACCGCTTCCTCCTGTGTGATGACGCCCATGCCTCTGACGCGGGCAAGGAAGATCTCATTGCCGGAAATGAGCGCGTCATACATCTTCAGCTTTTCACGCATGTGGGGCAAAAAGTTGCGCACCTTGTCGAGCCAGCCGGGAGGCGCGTCCCATTTGACGCCGCCGA
>JAJZCB010000063.1 GCA_021846285.1 Bacillota bacterium | reverse complement strand
GGGAAGAGTACACGCCGATAAGAACGCCCAATCTCAAGCGCTCTCCACTCTTTTGAGTGAGAAAAAGGTCAGGCAAACGACGGGATGTCCAGCTTTGATCAACAAATGGGGCAACTGTTGATACCACGTATGCAATCACGTATTGGGCCTATTTGGTTGGTGAATCTCCGACGAGTGGTACTAGTGCGTCGTCTCTGCATAAACATTCAGCCCTAACACGGATATCCTCCTCTGCAAACGGGCAGCATTCAACATGCGCACGAACATACATTCATATAATGTAAAAACTTAACGAGCGGAGGGATTGGCAATAAGACCATTACAAGGGAAGATTGCTGTTGTGACGGGCGCATCTCGTGGAGCGGGTAGGGGAATCGCTTTCGAACTGGGCAGTGCAGGTGCGACGGTGTATGTAACGGGTCGGAGTGTAAAGGGAGCGACAACCGACAATCGACCGGAAACCATTGAGGAAACTGCCGATGGTGTTACTTCACGTGGCGGCAACGGCATCGCAGTTCGTTGTGATCATACAAGCGAAAATGATGTGAGAGAACTGTTCAATCAAATTGGACGGGAGCACGGTCGAATCGATATTTTAGTCAATAGTGTATTTGGTGGCTCCGAAAGTTCTCTACCGTCAGGAGAAGGGCGGTTTTTTTGGCAACGACCGCTGGAGCATTGGGATGCTATGATGGTTGCTGGACCGCAAGCTTACTTGTTGACTGCTCGATACGCTGTTCCGCTGATGACACCACAGTGTGAAGGGTTAATTGTAAATATCACATTTTTCATCAAGGACAAAATTTCCGGCAATTTATACTACGATTTAGCCATGAATGCTATCAATCGAATGACACTAGGAATGGCGAAGGAATTGAAGGACTTTAACGTTTCAGCCGTTGCAGTTTGCCCCGGTTGGATGCGAACAGAAAGAGTTACATATGCAGGTCTTGGACCAGAGGATGGCACAACCGAAACAACTGCGTATGTTGGTCGTGCGGTTGTGGCATTGGCATCAGACACCATGGTATCTAACATTTCTGATGACGCAATAACGGTCGCTGAACTAGCAAGAAAATATGGCTTTACCGATGTCGATGGAACTCAACCTTTGCCGTTTGAAGGGTAATCCGACCGATGCTTTTTAGTGTACTATTGGGAAGAGCGCAACTAGAGTGAGTGTCGACTCGGATTAACAGGGGAGCTGCAGATGAAATTTTCGATCCATGATATGGAATCCGGAGATGCTCGAATAATTGCAACGTGGCGCTATCCTGATCCGTACTCGTTTTATGATATGGAATCGGACCGCGACGATTTGGAGGAATTCCTGGACTTTCAAGACTGGGATGAGGATTCAAACTTTGCTGTGTTGAATGTGGAAGGTGAATTGGTGGGCTTCTTCACCTTTACATGGAATGATGATACCCTGATTTTGGGATTGGGTTTACGGCCTGACATGACAGGAGCAGGCCTGGGGGTACTCTTTGTTCGAACTGGACTCGAATATGCGAGGGTAAAGTTCTCTCCGAAGGAGCTTAGATTGTCTGTTGCAACATTTAACAAAAGAGCCATCAGAGTATATGAAAAATGCGGATTCAAAGTGAGTAGGACATTTATGAATAGCACTAATGGCGGTGTGTATGAGTTCGTCGAAATGATTCTTGATGCTCATACCGAAAGATAGAAATTGCTTAATCAGCCATTCTGGCGCTCAATTAACAAGTCACATCCACTTAGTTTGCATACATATGGTAGTCCACCATGTCCTTGCTCTGTTGCTTTTGGGTGCGAATGCGCTTTAGCGGGGTTACCGCGACAGACACAACAAGGAGGAAACGTGAAAAAAGAGTACACGGGAGTTGTCATCGATCGATCTCTTCAAGACGATAACGGCTTCAACGGTCTACATGTGATTGGTCGTCGACAGGTGGGGTCGTGGGAACTGATGCTGGTGTCTGTGGCTCATGAGGAATTCGCCGCCTTAATGGAGACACTTCAGAACCGTATGATTAACATCCAAGAAGACTGCTGGTATGCGCATTTTTTTCGAGGTGCTGAGTAGGTGGTTGTCTATCAAGACCGAGTCTTTCCGGTTACGGTGGACCCAGCTACATGGACGGACGCGATCCAATATGGATTCGAGCACGGGGTTCCCACGGAGCAACTGGATTTCCATCAACGAACAGCAAAAGATTCATTTTCTTATTTTGGAATGACATAGATTAGTAACCGTAGGCTCTCGTTAAGGGAATATCGGTTACGTGCCGCAACGATTAGTCGGCAACAAGGATTACGATTGGTATGAACGGGACGAGGATAGACTACTCCCAGTGATGCGTTATCACCTGGGGCGCTAAAGGGAGACAACGGGACATAAGCTAAGGCGGGGCGCTCACATCAGTCCATGGCATTCCCGGTGACATCGACGATTTCCTATCACACGGCGTTCCATACGTATTGATTGTCGTGTGCATCAGCGTTCTTCGAGTGTGTCACCGCTTCCGTCATGCATTGCGAGATCCGCGTGACGACTGACTCTCGACGCCATCCCCGTGTGGCACTAGAACCCCGCACATCGCGAAGGAACCCCTTCAGAGACATGTGTGCTTCCTCTATTCCTGATGGGGTCACGTGGGATCATCATCGTGCTACCCTTCGCGTATTCTAGAAAATTAGTGGAGCCGGGTCCCCGGCGCGGGGGCGGATGACAGGACGCGCCGGGCCAGAGCGCGGGTTAATCCCATAATCGGAACCCACCAGACGGGAATGGTGGCGACCATAAGGAGCCACGCGCGCTGCTGCACGAGCGTTCCGGCAAGGGTCGGCCCCACGATGGATCCTATCTGCCAGACGGTGTTGATGGCACCGTTGTATTGTCCCCGCTGGGCTGGCGGGACGATCTCATTGACGAAGGCGGGCAAGCTCGAAAACAGGAGGGTCTCCGCCCAGCCAACGACGGCCATTCCGATCAATAACATAAGATTGATGGAGCCGATGCGGCCGACGTAGCGGGCAGCAAAGATAGCACCCAGCGCCACGGCATATCCCACGGCCGAGGTCTGGATCCATTGAAGGTGAGATCCCGATGCGATGCGGCGGCCGAAGAGCAGATAGGTGGCCATGACCGCCCCCGCATTGACGCCACCCGCCCATCCGAGCATGGCGGGAGGCATCTGCACAGGACCCGTTGTCCAGAGAGGGAAGACCGTGGTAATGCCGCTCGCAATCATCGCGAAGATGCCGTAGACCCAACAGGCCAACCATAAGCTCATGGGCATTTGCGAAGCGGTCGGCGCGTCCCCGGAGGCGCGGGGTGGAAGTTCCGGGGCACGGCGAAGAGGGAAGGCATGAATTCCCTCGGCCACCCCCCAGAGTTCCGAAATGGTGGCGCCGACCCCAAACAGCACGCAAAAAGGGGCGGGAACCGCACGCACAACGAAACCAGATGCGAGGGCTCCGAGACCGTATCCGGCATTTTGAAGCAGAAATGCCCGGCCAAAAAATTGGCTGGCAGACCAATGACCGGACTCGGTGACCATGTGAGTCGAAAAGGCGTTCCAGACAGCGGCGCCGCTGGCGCCCACCACTGCCGTGACCATGACGGCCGTCGTCGGGGTTCGCACTACCCCAAACGCCGCGACGGCGACTCCGTATAGGAGGAGGGCCCCCGCCAACACCCGAGCGTGGCCGCAATGGTCCTGGAGATACGCGGCCAAGGGAATGGCCAGAGCTCCCGCGCCGCTCATGGCCGCCATCGCCACACCGATCCAGAGATCGGCGATGCCCTGCGTTCGATGCAAGTAGAGAATGACCCATGGCAACACCAGACCTTGGGCGAGACACCAAGCGCCATACGCGGCCAAGGGCCGTGACAATCGGTCAAACATGACATCCCTCGTTTCTGGGTTCCGCAGCTGATGGCTTGCGTGCGGGGATCGGTAGCGATCGGGACCGTCTCCCGTATCGGGTCGCCCGGTGATGCCGATCCCGGGGCACCGCATCCGTCCGCATGCGTTTCTCTCTGAGAAAGCCCGCATGCCGGGCCACCCTTTTTGACGGGTTCCGGTTTCCCAAAGACAGTCTACCGCCACAAACCTGCTATCTTGTGTCATGATTAGAATACAGAGAGCAGAAAGGAGGGCACAGGGGATGTGCACTGACCGATTGGTCAACATCATCATGCACAAACAGGTGCGAGTGCGCTATAGGAGCCTTTTCAAAAAGGGAGCATTCCTGGCGCTGTCGATGCAAGGCGCCGCGGAGTTCTGACCCCCTTTTGAACAACCGCTACAAGACGCTCTCGATGACATTACGAAACCAACTCCGCTTCAGAGTCTCCGAGGAATGTGCATGTCCTTACGATGATCCGTCTTCAAATGTGGTGGTTGTTCCACCGACGCTCACCCAGAATACTGTGGCGATAAACCGAGGCAAGGCCCGGCAGGCGGATTTCTAGCACACGCTCTACCTGCCTGACCCTGACCGGGCAGCCAACCCCCTAGACACAGATCGCATCGACAAGCCACCAGCAGGCGGACCACTCCAGCCGCTCATGCGGGCCGCGCGAGCCTACCCGCTGCTCTTGATCGCCTCGCAAACGGCGCGCAGCTTCGCCTCCTTGACCTGAAGGAGGCGATCGATGTGACTGACGTAAGCCAGCGGTTCACTGGGATTTTGATGACGTGTGATGACGCCGCTCCCCGGCGTCACCCACTTGCTGGCCGCGCCCCCGCCGAGAGCGACGATCGTCTGGGCTTCCTCGATAATACAGATGTTGTACACGCCTCCCTTTCCCGGCGACGCATAGCCCACATTCTCCAGATTGGCGAGAATGTCCTTTTGTCTGTACAGATAATACGGACGCAACCCGGCTCCCCGCAGCGCGCTGTCCGCCGCCGTCATCATGCGGCGCACGGTATCGTCGTCCGGCACGGGAAACGCTTCCCGTTCGCGCGTCACCACTGCGGCTCGTTTGAATGACAGCGTGTGCACCGTGACTTCATCCGGCTGCAGCGCCAGCGTCCGTTCCAAAGAGTACAAGACGTCTGCCAGGTTTTCGCCGGGCAAGCCCAGGATCAGATCCATGTTGATATCGTCGAATCCGGCTTCGCGAAAGAGCGCAAACCGCTTGTCCACGATGTCCGGTGAATGCCCGCGGCCGATGTGTTTCAGGGTGGCCGCCTTGAAGGACTGTGGATTCACGCTGACCCTGTCAATCCCAAAGTCTTTCATGACCTGCACACGGTCCGCCGTGATCGTGTCGGCCCGACCCGCTTCCACGCAGAATTCCCGCCAATCGTCGCGGCCCGGTATATGCAGCAGCAAATTCTGAAGCAATGCGGCCAGTTCGGGGGCTTTCAGGCTAGTTGGCGTACCGCCGCCGACATAGACGGACGTGACAGGAACACCGTATTCGCGCAGCACCTCGCCCGCCATGCGAATTTCGCGAATGAGCGCCGCCAGAAATCCCTCCGCGTATTTGGCCTTGTCGACCATCGAATACGCGGGAAATGTGCAATACGCACAATGGGTTGGACAAAAGGGGATTCCGACATACACACTGACCGCACGGTCCAACCGATACAGATCAGGAACGACCTCCCTTTCACGTCGGACGATCTCCGTCACCAAGCGAGCGCGCGCCGGAGCGATCAGGTAGTCGCTTTGCAGCGTGGCGGCGATCTTTGCGTCGGACACTGGGCGTCTATCCTGCAGCCCCCGACGGACCAGCGCGTGCGCCAATTTGGTCGGGCGCACCCCTGTCAAAATGCCCCACGGCTGAACCACGCCCGTCCACTCTGACAGGGTCTCATGCAGGGCAAAGAGGATGGCTCGCTTCGCGACTTTACGCCGTGTCGCCGCATCCGCCTCGGGAGACACGGGCATGCGGCGATGACGGCGCACCAGGCATTGTCCGGAGCCTTCCTCGGCCGCGTTTGCCCCCACGCGACCCTCGCCGGAACGATTGGGCGCAGCAGCCTTTGCGGCAGGATCTTCAGTTGCCGACCCCGACAAACCCGCCGAACCTGTCACCGCTGCCGTCGCCGCTGCCGCAGCCCCCCCGGCGGCCGACAGGTCCGACTGCACAGCATCCGACCCGCTCGCTGTTACAGTCGCCGTCACCTGATGTTCCTCAAACACCAGGTCGAACTGCAGAAACAGGCCCCCTGCAATCTGCGGTCCAGTTTCGCAAACCACCTGCGCGTCAGGGAGAAACAAACCAATCATGCGTTCTATGTCTCGCTGATAACAGGAATCCAATTCCCTCATGCCGACAACCAACAACTCCGTCAGGTCGCCGCGACAACGCCTACGGCCAGACTTCAATTCGCCCACCGCGCTCCTCCGTAAACTCGCCGATCACCGCAGTCAGATCCATTCCGTTGCGCTTTTGCTCCGACACGAACTCCGACGCCGTATGACCCGGCACGGCAAACAGCAACCCGCCGGACGTGACCGCGTCCGCAAGGATCACGCGGGTCAATTCATCCACAGCGGAGGCAAAATCGACAAATGGCTCCACATAGGCCCGATTGCGCTTGCTACCGGCGGGCACGAGACCCCGCTCCGCATAGTCGCGGGTTCCTGTCAGGATGGGAATTGAGCGCGCCGCAAGGCGCAATCCCAACCCGGATCCCCGCACCATTTCCAGCGCATGGCCAAGCAGTCCAAACCCGGTCACATCAGTCGCGGCGTGCACCTCATAAGAGCGACCGACTTCCGCGGCCGCGCGATTAAGCTGCGCCATATACTGGATGGCCTGCGCTTGCGACTCCTCACTGGCCGCCGCTTCCTTGATCGCTTTGGTGACAATGCCCATGCCGATTGGCTTCGTCAATACGAGAGCATCGCCGGCTCTGGCCCCCGCATTGGTCCAGATGTCGTCCGGGTGAATGATACCCGTCACCGCCAGACCAAACTTGGGATCCACATCGTCGATCGAATGACCGCCGAGCAACGTGGCGCCAGCTTCCCGCACTGTCGCCGCCGCGCCTCTCAGAATGTCCGCCAGAATCTGTTTGTCCAGTTTGCTGATGGGGAACCCGACAATGTTCAGAACCGTCAGCGGCTTTCCCCCCATGGCATAGATGTCGCTTAAGGCGTTCGCCGCCGCAATCCGGCCAAAGTCGTACGGATCATCGACAATCGGCGTAAAATAATCAATCGTCTGCACCAGCGCCAGGTCGGGGCTAAGGCGATACACACCGGCGTCATCCGATGTCTCCAGACCAACCAGCAAATCTGGATGCGGTTCCTCCGCCGGGATGAACGACAATACTTCCTGTAGGTCCGCCGGACCTATTTTACAGCCTCACCCAGATTTATCGGTGAGAGTCGTCAGCCTAATCGCTTTGCGCTGATCGAGCTGCGGCTCCCCGGATACCCTGGACAAGGGCTTCGTCTTCCCAGGGAAAGACCGTTCGGACATCGCAGATCACCTCCTCCCTGGCCACGCGCGCCACAATGGGCGGCGTTTCTTCCCGCAGCGCGCTCACCAGCTTGTCCGGGCTCCCGGACATCGGGTACAGAGCCAGCGCACTGGACGCCAACCGTTCAGTGGGAAGCGCGCCTCCCCCAACCTGCGCCGTCGTTTCAAGCACACGGCAACGCACGTAACCGCCGGCGCAGAGTGTGATCTCCCTCGCCAACTGTTCAGCCCGAGCGCGCAAATCCGCCACAGGAATCGTGAGCATACGCAGCGCCGGAATCTTCTCCAGAGCCTGCTCCTGATCACGATACAGACGCAGTGTGGCCTCCAGTCCAGCGAGGGTCAATTTGTCCACACGAAGCGCCCGCGCCAACTGATTTTTCTTCAAGCGTCCGATAAACTCCCGTTTGCCGCAGATGATGCCAGCCTGCGTGGCCCCGAGCAATTTGTCGCCGGAAAACGTTACTACATCCACCCCCGCCTCAATGCTGGCGCGAACGGTTGGCTCCTCGCCGATGCCTAGCTCCCGTAAATCAACCAGGCTTCCGCTCCCGAGGTCTTCGTAGAAGGGCACCTCAAATCTGCGGGCCAGATCCACCAAGGCGGTCAGAGGGGGATGATAGGTAAACCCCACGATGCGAAAATTTGAGGCGTGCACGCGCATCAACACGTCCGCGCCTTCTGCCAGCGCCTGTTCATAATCGCGTTCATGTGTCTTGTTGGTCGTGCCCACCTCGATCAGGCGCGCCCCGCTCGCCCGCATCACTTCTGATATGCGAAACGATCCGCCGATCTCCACCAGCTCTCCGCGCGAAATCACCACGCGCCGGTCTTTGGCCAACTCATGCAAGACCAGCCAGACTGCGGCCGCATTGTTGTTGACGACAAGCGCGGCCTCTGCGCCTGTGAGTTCACACAGGAGTCCCTCCACATGAGTATACCGTTCTCCGCGTTCGCCGGTTTCCAGATCGAACTCAAGATTGCTGTAGCCGCGCGCCACATCGGCCACCGCCGCAATCGCCTCTTCCGCCAGCGGGGCGCGACCGAGATTCGTATGGAGCACCGTTCCTGTCGCGTTTATCACGTGGCGCACGCGCATGATCGTACGCACCCTAAGACGTTCCTTGGCCAGTTTCGTCACTGCATCCTCCGACAAATCGGGCGAAAGACCCTCCCGAACCTGGTCGCGCAACGCTTCGAGCGCTTCTTGCAGACTCGCCACGACATCAGGACGCGCATATCGCCCCAGCCACTCCCGCACGTCTTCATGCTCCAAAAGCTTATGCACAGCCGGCAAATCGCGATAACTCCCTGATTCCATCGGTGCACACTCTCTCCATCTATTTGACCTGACACTGCGACACTCTTCCCTGTAGATCCGAGCAAGTCAGCAGTTCCGCGTGTGGTTCAATTATAGCAAATTGCGCATCCGCGAACGTAGGCCCCTCCGCTGCCCCCGGTTTGGTTTGTGGTATAGTCGGTCTACAGCCACTCAGGCTCGCATGATTGGACGCTTTCCAAAGCATCGGCGAAGCATGGATATTCGATCCGATTTGTATTGAGACGCCGATCATGCGACGGAGCAGCCCAACTCGGATTTGCAGTCTGGATTGGCACATGGATCTCATACAGGATCCAAAGAAACGGAGTTGTTCACCATGCTCCTTGAGCAGTCACTACTATGGCATGAACGAGCGCAGGAAGTGATTATCGGCGGCGTAAACAGCCCTTCGCGATCCTTTAAGGCGGTTGGCGGCGGGGCGCCTGTCACCATGGCGCGGGCAGAAGGAGCCTACCTCTACGATGTAGACGGCAATCGGTACATCGACTATCTCGCCGCTTACGGACCCATCATCCTTGGGCATGCTCATCCTCATGTCGTACAGACGGTTACGACCGCCATGACCGAAGGCAGTTTACTCGGAACGCCCACCAGGTGGGAAACGCTGTTCGCGCTTCGGCTGCGTGAAGCCATACCCGAACTCGAACGCGTCCGATTCGTCAACTCAGGTACAGAGGCTATGATGTCCGTGATTCGCGTCGCACGGGCGTACACCAAACGTTCCAGGATTCTCAAATTTGCAGGTTGCTACCACGGACACGCCGATCTTGTGCTCGTTGCGGCGGGCTCGGGCCCCTCATCACTCGGTGTTCCAGACAGCGCGGGCGTTCCCGCATCGATCGCGGGGGAAGTTGTCACCGTTCCCTTCAATGATCCAGCGGCTCTGGAGCAGGCGTTCGCCGCCTATGGAGACCAGTTCGCCTGCATCCTGATTGAGCCTGTCGTCGGGAACTTTGGCATCGTGGAGCCGACGCCGGGGTTTCTGGAAGCTGTCCGCTCACAGGCGGACGCCCACGGCGCCCTCCTCATCTATGACGAAGTGATCACCGCGTTTCGCTTTCGCTTTGGCGCCGTGAAATATAACGCCGTACAGCCAGACCTTATGGCTCTCGGCAAGATCATCGGCGGCGGGCTGCCAATCGGCGCATACGGAGGCGCGCAGGCCATCATGGAGCAAGTGTCCCCGCTCGGCCCCGCCTATCAGGCGGGCACGATGGCCGGCAACCCCGCCTCCATTCGCGCAGGCATGGCCTGTCTCGATGTCCTTGAGCAGCCCGGAGTGTACGAAAATCTTGCGAAAAGGGCGAAGCGGCTGGAGTCTGGGATCCACGCCTCCGCTCTACAATATGGAATTGCCCATAGTATAAACCGCTATGGCGGCGCGTTGACTCTATTTTTTGGCGATCATCCGGTGCGCAATTACGAAGACGCCAAACGGACGGACGGCGACCGTTTCGCGACCTTCTTCCACGCGATGTTGCGGCGCGGCGTATGCCTGGCTCCATCCAAATATGAAGCGTGGTTTACGACACTGGCGCATGAAGACGGGGACATCGACTTCACACTGGAGGCCGTGCATGGGAGCATGCGCGAACTGCGAGACGCCCGCTGACCTGCTGATCCGCTGAGTCGGCAAGCGACGAATGCAAAGGGCAGGACTCAGGACCCACAGATGCGACAGGGAACCGCCTTTTACTCTGGCGATCCCCTGTCGCATTGCACCGCTTCTGTCACTGTTCCCGACTGACTGCCCCAGTTAGCTGAACAGATCCGACAGCTTCGCGTTTAGTTGCGCTTTCGGCATGTAGCCGACGATTTGTCTAACCACGGCGCCCTTTTTGAACACAAGCAGAGTCGGAATGCTCATGATTCCATAGCGGCTTGCCGTTTGCGGATTGTCATCCACGTTCAGTTTGCCTGCTTTGAGCTTTCCCTTCAAATCACCCGCCAACTCTTCAACAATGGGCGACAGCATCTTGCACGGACCACACCAGGCAGCCCAAAAATCAATCAGAACAGGTTCTTCACCCTGAACAAATGAAGAAAACGACTGGTCTGTCACTTCATGTACGTTGGTCACCCAAAAGCACCTCCAGAAAAATTTAAACAGCTATCACATCGACGATTTCAGGAACCGATTGTTTGATGGCCCGTTCAAGACCCATCTTAAGTGTCATGGTCGACATCGGACAGCCGCTGCAGGCTCCGGTCAAGTGCACAGTAACTATGCCGCCGACGACGCTGACCAACTCGACGTCCCCGCCGTCTGACTGCAGAGCCGGGCGAAGGCTTTCGATCACTTCTGCAACTTGTTCAAGCATCCACTCGCACTCCTTTCCCTCTCACACTCTTAGTATAACAAATGCGTCAAACCAGAGTCGCATCACGCGTTCACTATGTACAAAACCCCGATTCTACTGGGCTGCGCCTAGAGGTGCCAGCAGTTCTTCATATGTCGTTTCTCCATCGAGAAATATGACCAGGAACCCTTCCCGGTCAGCGATGATCCGCGATACGGGAACCATGGTAATCATCCCTTCGACGCCTCGCACCATAAATTCACGCGTCTCTGTCAACCCCACCACTTCAGCCGTCCGCGCGGCATGACCCGCCAACGTTGCAAACATGTCAATGACACTGTCATCGTAAGGTTGGTCGCTCGCCAGAACATAGCCATCAGGATGCACCGTCAACCACCCTAGGACACGCGGATCCTCCAGTCTCTGTCGCAACGCCTCCGGAAATCCTCCCGCATGGCTGACTCGCTCCGCAAACGCCTCATAGGCGGCCCTTCGCAAAATGTGATCTTCGTCCAGGATCTCGTCAGCGACATCTATATCCTCCTGACCAAGAACCAGCGGCGCCGACAGTTCCGCAAAATCCGCGTGGTGGAACTCGTCCGCAATGCGCGCGCGCAAGGCCTGACCTTCATCATGGACGCGTCCTGACGCCAGTTGTGCGACAGGCGCATCGTCCACAATAGCATGGCCGTCTGCTTGGGGTGATTTTGCCCTGTCCACAGACTGTGGAACTATGATAATCTCTTCATCGGCATCGGATTGTCCTGTTCCCTCGGCCAACTGCGCCACAGGCTCCTGTCTCTCCAACGCGAGTTCGTTTACGAGACCCGGCCGCATCATAGCCTGAGGAACGACCGACTCTACATCTGGTTGTGCGTCGGCTGTCGGTATGCCTGACTCAAGTTGTGACACAGCCATATCCACTCCCTTTGTCGGCTGCGGCGAATCCACTGCCGCCGTCTCAGGACTGACAACCGCCCGAGATCCATCGGTTGTCTGCAAACGGCGTCGTTCCGTCTGTTTCTGAATCTGGTTCACATTCCACAGAATCAGTAAAACAATGACGATGAGCGCGAGTACACCAGCGCCTATCCAGTACAGATCAGTGACGTTCATCCGCTCCACTCCGTTTGCGAGGACAGTAATTGATCATGCGCGTGTTTACTATCTCCAGTTTCTCATCTTCACCTTATCACAGCCTGCCAACGCCTGCAAAAACGGGTGCTGCAGCCACCGGTTTCAGCGCAGTATCCAGCGCGCCAACCGTTTGCGCAACACGGTAAACGTACCCGGCCGCAACCGCCAGATGCATGAGACAAGGAGCAGCGCGCTTCCGCCCAGATACAGATATAAAAAACTCAGCCATGATTCCGTACTTGACAAATCATGAGACTGCACGACGCTAAACACCGAAGATACAATCGATTGATGAAAGACGGGACTGGCAAAGCCCAAACTGGCTTCCAGACTCGCCTGCATGTAGATGGGATTCAGCGAATAGCAGATCCCGCTCACCATTCCCCAGACGCCTTGATCAGGGCTATGATTCGCGATGTTGTCAGAGAGGTATCCCGCGACCGCCAGTCCAAGAAAGAACGCACCCACCGTTGCGTAAGAAAAAACCGTGCTCCAACCCGTCCTGCGCAGCCACGTGGACCAGAAGATGCTGACACTGGCGATGGCGCCCAAGGTCACGATCTGCAGTCCGAACACCGCGAGAACTTGAGACGGAACGACGCCGCCAAACAAAAACACGATGCTATACAGGGGCAGCGTCATAACGATGAGCAGCAGCAAAAATGAAATCGACGTGACAAACTTGGTGAATATAATCGAAGCCGGAGACAGGGGCGTCGTGAGAAGCACCGTCAAAGTTTGCCGTTCACGTTCTCCGCTGATGACACCTGACGCGATCCCAGGGGTCACAAAAGATATCATCGCCAATTGCAGATAGGACAGAAACGTAAACAGATCCGCAGTCCGCGTTGGCTGAAGCAACAACGTTTGCCCCTGGACGTTCACATACATAAACACAAAGGCAACCGCTCCAATGATGAACAGGTACAGTGACAGAGCGAGCACCGTCCGTCCGGATCGCATTCGTTGCCGGAGTTCCTTGCGCAAAAGTGGATTGTCCATCCACCACCCCAGCCGATGCCGAATCGCATCCACCAACAATCACACTCCGGCTACGCCATCTGGCCAGCCGCGGATCCCGCCAGCGCACTGGCTGTCTGTTCCGCGGCCTGCTCTTCGGACGTCAGATGAAGGAACAGGTCTTCCAGATTGCCCCCTACTTCGCGGAACGTCTTCAACTGATATCCGGCCGCTGCCAGGTCGAGAATGAGCTCCGCCTGGTCGCGCTCCGTACCCGCAAACAGCAGATCTACCCGCGTCTCGTCGCAGGTCAATACTTCGGAGACAAAGTGATGCCGAGCGAGCGTATCGGCCATCGCCAGGCCGCCCGCCAAGACCTCGACGCAAATCTGCCGATGTCCATTCGCTCGCGCCGTCACCACCTCGACAGAGGCGCAGGCGACGAGCGCTCCGCGCTTGATGACGCCAATTTCGTCGCACATGTCCGCGAGCTCAGGCAGAATATGCGAACTGATCAAAACAGTTTTGCCACGCTGTCGCAGTCCCTTGATGATCTCGCGCATTTCGATGCGCGAACGGGGATCGAGTCCTGAAGCTGGCTCGTCCAAAATCAAGACAGGGGGATCATGCATCAGACAGCGCGCGAGGCCGAGGCGCTGCTGCATGCCGCGCGACAGTGCATTGACGTAATCGTCAGCCTTTTCCTCCAGGCTGACCATGTTCAGGAGTTCCTTGGTGCGCTGCTCGATCAGAGCGGCAGTCACCCCATAAGCAGTTCCATAAAACGCCAGATATTCGCGCACGCTCAAATCGTCGTACACACCGAACACATCCGGCATGTATCCGATCATTCTGCGCACTGCCGCTGGGTCCGTAGTCACTTCCGCAGCTCCCACAAAGGCTCTGCCTGAAGTCGGCAACATCAAGGTGGCCAGGATGGACAATGTCGTCGTCTTGCCAGCTCCGTTTTCGCCGACAAATCCAAATACAGTGCCCGCTCTGACATCGAGATTCAGGTCCCGGACAGCGTCTGTCTTGCCGTACCGCTTGCACAGATTTTCCGTAGTGATCATATGCCCATTCCTCATTCCAATACCGGGGTGACTGGAATCACTTGCCTGATCATCCACTGCGGCGTCGCAGGCAGCACGTTCCCCCCCGGACTGAATACAGGAGGTTCTGAATGCGTCCAGGCGATCAATATCACGCTGCCCTGCGGCGGCAAGGCGGTCACAAAACCCGGAACACTGTCAAACAGGGCTCTCCCGACCCCGTGAGACGCGCCACTGAGCGCGGCGGCAATCTGACTGGTAAGCGGACTGCGCGGCGGCTTCTTTCTCAGCAGGGCGTCCACGCTGACTGTGGCTCCGCGCTTGATGGGGCCGAGCATCACAACCTGCCCTTGATCAATCAGCGCGGCGTCAGTCAGATTGACATTCGTATCATTGACCAAATAGCCGGCTAACGAACGGATGGAGGTAAACAGCGCCCCCTGCACAGAGCCAAAGCGCCTTGCATCGTGCACTGCATATACAAAGCGGCCGCCCCAGGCAGGTACAGCACTGAATGCCGACAATCCCCCCCCTCCTGTGAACACAACTCGGGCATCGCCGCCGAGCGCAGTCGCTCCCTCCGCAAGCGCGACGCTCCAGGTCGACGGTGGGGTTGTGACCGTGTAGGACCGAGTCTGCGGAGACATGAGCGCTTCGACACCGACCACCTGCGCTAGATTGGCGTCCACGATATCAATCAGGCCCACACTCTGCGTCAAGATGCCGTTCGGCCGTTGCAGGATGCCGAGTTCATAGATCCCTGCAGCCAGAAGGATCGACATCAAGGGGAGCACGGCCCACGCCCATTCGTTCTTGCGGCGCCGTCGAAGGAGAACATAAAGCACCGGTCCGCAAATAAACGTATACACGCCAAAGACCACTTCCCAAATCCACAGCGGAGGCGCGTGCAATTGGGGAAACTGTTCTGCGGCTCCCAGCAGCGACAGCGTGCCCGTCTGACCAAAGAGATCCGGTTTCGCTGTGAGCACGGATCCATGAACGGCATGCAGGATGCCCTCCCACAGCATAGCGTTCCCCGTCCACGAGACCAGGGAGGACGATGCGGCGTCAAAGCCCGCATAGACGACCTCTCCGCGCCCGAGGGCCCGATCCGCGACAAGAGCGTTGGTCCGATCGCCGATGAGTACGGTCGCATCCTTTCTGGCCGT
This sequence comes from Bacillota bacterium, assembly GCA_021846285.1. GTDB lineage: Bacteria > Bacillota > Bacilli > Alicyclobacillales > SLC66 > JAKADD01. The sequence goes on along the minus strand of JAJZCB010000063.1, from coordinate 7,574 downwards.
TCCGTACAACAAGGCCAGGCTTCCTCTCGGCGGTTGGGCGCCTGCAAAGTTTGCCAGAGGCGCGCCCGACTGGTCAAGAACGATGGCGCCGGAAACAGGCGTAAAGGCTGAAAACGCGCCAAGCTGACCAGCGTTTGGTTCAACTCCGCCAAATATCAGAATGCCCCCTGAGCGCACCCAAGCCAGAACAGCGTGCACCTGAGCCGAAGACAATTGGTCGGCCACGGATCCATCGAGATACAAATAGCTCAGACTCTGCAGCAACTGCAACGACTGTGGCAATTGCTGCGGCCGTATGAACGCGGTCACAAGCTCCGACGAACCATTGGCGGAGGAAACGCCGGCCAAAAACTGCACCGCCTGAGGTTGGGTGCTGACAACGCCTGCGATATCGGAACCTTGAACGGCCACTCCGATGAGCCGAATCTGCGCCTCTGTCTGACCCTGCACTACGAGTTTAAGCACCCCGCCCCGCGCAAGGAGGTGACCAGGCAGTCCAATGGACACCGATGTCGAAACGCCGACTCCAGCAGGCACCTTCACTGGCCAGATGAGTTCCCCATCGTACGGAGATTTGCCAGACACTCCGTACTCGAGGGTTCCGGATAGCGCCCGCGATCCAGAATGCATCACGGTCACGCGCACCGGGGCCCAGACACGGGGGTCAAAATAACTTTGGAAACCGACATTGACGCTCATGCTCACGCTGCTGGCGACAGCGATGCGACACATCGGAAGGGCGCCAAACGCCAGTCCGATCAGCAGAGTCACAAGCATGACGCGCCACCGTCCGATTTTACGATGGCAGGCGGTCATTCCGTCATTCCTTATCTGAAGCCAACTTTTACACCTATTGTATCACGCCGGCCATATCCTGGCGAGACAACCCTCGACGAGCCAGATAGAGGGCAAACTCCACACTGAGCCGCGCAGACTCCCGCCTCATCTCACCATCGAGCAGCGATCGGGATGGCTTGGGGTTCAACTCAATATACCATATATTTCCTTTGGAATCGACGCCGAGATCATAGCCAATCACACCCAGCGTCGGATAGATTCTTGACAGAGCTCGCGCCGCGAGTAAAGAACTCCGTTCCAGATCCGCTACAGGCAAGCGGATACCCTGGACCCCAAGAGTCTGCTGCAGTTGATCAAGCCGCATTTTGTGTCCGCCAGCGACAAGGTTGGTAACCACGCCCCCCTTGCCAGCAACTTTTGGAATGATCCCGATCAGTCTCCATGCTCCACGCAGATCACGCATGACAACCGTACGAAAATCAACCTTGCCCCCACCGACGTGAAGCAGCGGAATCTGCTCCTGAACAATATGCGACGCCCTCGTCAGCTGTCTGCGCATAAACCGGCCAAATTCAGCGTGCGAGAATTGCCGTCGAAAAGCGCCACGCTCGTAAAACCGGTCGCAATCCACCCATACAGACTGTCGGCCGCCGCGAACTCGCAACACACCGCGACCGCCGTACCCTCCCACGGGTTTTACATAGACCACGCCGAACCGCTCAAGCATCTGGTCAATCGTCGAGACATCGGCAACGAGCCTGGTCACAGGAACCCGCAACCCCGTTTCCGGGTTGTTGCGGACCCACTCCGATAGAGCGGCTTTGCCAGGCATGAGTGGATTAAACAGCGGTATATCCCTGGCTTTCGCAAGTTCACGAAGCGGGCGGGCTACACCGCGCATAACAAGATGAACAAACGCATTTTCGTAAATGACGTCCGGCAACCGGCACTCCACCTGACGCCACTCGCTTTTTCCGTTCACGCGCAGATACTCGCGCCCCGCCATGACGCCTTCTTGACTGCGGACATTCTCAGGGTGAAACAAAACCAGACGCGCTCCGTGACTCGCTGCGTGCCTGGCCATGTGTCCAAAAAATCCCCCGGTTGCAGTCCTTGGCGGTACAACCGTCGTCGCTACGCCAATCAGAACACTACGAGACCTTCTCATGTCATATGCCCCTTCGCTCAGGCCCTACATGAGAAGTGTATGTTCGTTAGACGGCAAACGTTAGCGGCGCGCTAGTGCGCCTCCGAGGAGTATTCCACCCGCACCGTGGTGGTGATGCCGCCGCGTACATTATATTTGCCTACTACTTCCAGATACTTCGGTCTGGCGAAACGAATAAAGTCATCAGCGATCACGTTGGTCACTTCTTCGTGAAAATGCCCCTCATCCCGATAGCTCCAAAGATACAGCTTCAGCGACTTGAGCTCGATGATAAACGGACCTGGACGGTAGCGAAACGTAATGACGCCAAAGTCTGGCTGCCCGGTCTTCGGACAAAGCGTCGTAAATTCTGGAGCCTCAATGAAAATCTCGTAGTCACGATCCGGATACGGGTTTGCGATCGGATCGAGTTCCCTGGTTGGTCTTGTGGTCACGTGGCGTGCTCCTCTGCTCGGAAAATGTTCGTGTCTGCCCGCCGGAATCGTATGCTGCGCCGCTTCTCAAACACGGCTCCGCCGAACTCGCCTCGGCGCAGCATACGATTCCGGCCAAGCGGGTTTTCGTTCCGGCGATGGTGGTGCCGGGCGGCATGGGGATCTGTTTTGTGTATACCGGTCAGTCTGTCTTGTCGGTTCCGTCTGTCTTGTCGGTTCCGTCTGGATCAGTGCGGTTCCCATCGGCCAATTCCGCCTTCAAGATGGCGATCTCCTGTACCAGGCGAACGGTGCGCTTGGTCAGGCGTGACAAGACTACTGTCAAATGCAGCATGGTGCCTAACATGAACAGGAATCCGATTAAAAAGAGCAAGGATGGGGCGTAGTATATGCCCACCGCTACAGCGACTCCGTTTAACCACTGGGGAAAAATCGAGAGCAGCAGGATAACGACACCCATACCCAACCAAAGCAGGGAGTATTGCTCCATCAAGACTCGGCGCCGCATCAGATCAACGACGGTAAACAGAAAGACCACGCTAAAGGCTATGCCGAGAATATAGATGTTCAAGTCGTCAATCCTCCTCGATCGCCCGCTTCCGCAAAAGCTCCAACCCAACCGCGAGGGTCACCTTCACCATATAATAGACTGATTTGCGCACGTTGATGGACGAGACGCCCGCTTGACGCTCCTTCATCTGCACAGCCACTTCATGGATGGTCATGCGGTTGCGGTGCAGCAGAACAAGCACCTCGACCTCAGGATAATCGAAGGGATAATAGGAACTGAACAGCTCAATAATACGGCGATTGACCACCCGATATCCGGAGGTGGTGTCTTTAATCGGATATCCCACAGCCAACCGCACCAGCGTGGACAACAGGATCATACCCATCCGACGCGATCGTGACGATCGGTATGCCGTCCTCTCCACGTAACGGGAACCCAGGATCATGTCTCCCCTGCCTTGGCGCGCCTCTTCAAGAAGTCTAGGCAAGTCTGCGGGATCATGTTGTCCGTCTGCATCGATCTGGATCGCATACTGATACCCGCGTTCCTTCGCATACCGATAACCCGTCTGCACGGCCCCGCCGATCCCGAGATTGGCAGACAAATTGATGACAAACGCGCCAGCCGCGCGCGCCTCCTGAACTGTGCGATCGGTCGAGCCGTCCGAGACCACGACGATGTCGACGGCGGGCACCGCGCAAAGTATGCTGTTGACTACTGCGGCAACCGTTTTTTCCTCGTTCAGCGCAGGAATAATTACCACCGCGTCATTCATTTCTAAGTTTTCCTCTCTTTGGCTAGCCGATCCCAAGCGTACGAAACAGCTGCCGGGATCAGGATGAGCCACAGCGCGACAACCGGATATCCGTATCGTGTAAGCGGCAGAAATCCGAGTTGCACGATCAGCAGATAGAGTGAAGTGAAGACAACAATGCGTGTCAACGGTTTGGCGATCAGAGCAAGCGCCGCAACCGCGCCCACAATGACACATATTTGATGAAATAGTACAAAAGCGGGCAAATAGTCGTACAGGTACGGTTGCCACAGCAGATAGGGTATTTTCCCAAACAGGAACCAGCCCATATAATAGAAGAAGTGATGCGACAGACCACTCAGAATATAGTGGATCGCATACGTTTGCTGTGTCTCGTGCAAGGCTCTCGACGCCTGAATGAGTGTGTTCACATTGACGCGAAAATAGGGGATGGCCCCGGCCAGCAAGGGATTCCCCGCTTCCGTGGAGAGCGGGATGAATTTGTGAAAGTCAATGAAGTTACGCACCCACCAAGGCAGCATAACAGCCACAAGCGCTGCCGTCATCCAGATCGCAGGTCTCCAAAACGGCAGGTCTTCGCCCCGTTTTCGGGCGCTCATCCTCTGCCACCACATCAGAAACAGGAAGACAGCCCACAGCGGCAACACGGTCGGGCGCACCAGGGTGGTGATTCCGAGAAGAGCGCCTGATGCGGCGTACCACATGACTCCGCGCCCCGTGAGTTGCGCCCGGACAAATGCGGCGACTGTCGCAAACAGCGCTGGCATGAACAACGCCTCTGTAAGCAGCAGCATGCCGATAAAACTGTTTGGCAAATAGAGCAGTGACAGGGCGCCCGCCGCAAAGCCCACATAGCGGTTCGCCAGCGCAGTGCCGATATAGTAGGTAAGAGCAAGTGTCACAAGCGACAATAATTGCTGCGCCAGAAACGTCTCGTGAACCAGACGCGTTTGGGCCAACAAATGGCCCCCGTGCAGCAACATCGACAGCTTGTACAAAAAAGCGATAAACAGGGGATATAAAGGCGTTACAAAGGCGCTCGGTCCACGGCCTAGACCCAGGTATCCGTGGAGGATGACATTCTGTGCCATTGCATCATAGCGCAACATATCTCCATATAGATAGACGCCGGTCCGTTTCCACAGAAATAGCCGAAATATAAGGCCAGCGAACAACAAAGCGTATAATGGCCAATGAGACCGTGCTCGCTCCAAAAAAAGTCCCCCTTATTCCCGACAATAGGGTACCAGCGGATGACGCTCCTTGTCAAACCGCGATGCGCCTCTGCGGCGTTTCAGCGGCGGGGCGCTGCGCTGGACCAATGCGGTCACCGATCTGACCTTTGACTTGACTCTCAGCTTGATTCTCGACTTGACCCTTATTTTTCCGTTCCCTTATACTGTGCGTGGAGAAATGCACCCATGAATGGAGTCTTCAGATGGAGATTGAATGGCCGGAAGCATACGCTGACATGTTTCGCGCCTGTTTTGGCGTAGAGCAGTGGCGCCTGTACTGCGAGGCGTTCCTCTCTCCGCCCGTGCGCGGCGTTCGCGCCAACCCTCTCAAAGCCGGCGGAGCCGCCGTCCACGCGTTGCAAGCAGCCGGCTGGCTGCGCGACCCCGTGCCATGGTCAGCAGACAGTTACTACATTCCTGCGCATGCGCCTGTCGGCGCCGATCCGCTGCATGCGGCCGGTTGCCTCTATCTTCAGGAGCCTTCCGCCATGGCCGCCGCCACAGCGCTAAGTCCCGATCCGGGCGAACGCATCCTGGATCTCTGCGCGGCTCCGGGAAGCAAGACAACGCACATTGCGGCTCTTGTGAATAACGGTGGATTGCTCGTCGCCAACGAGCCGAATCCGGAGCGCTGCCGGATATTGGCGGAGAATACCGAACGCATGGGACTGTTGTCCACGACCGTGACACAGGCGAAACCAGAGTCATTGGCGTCCCTGTTTCCGCAATTTTTTTCCGCCATACTGGTCGACGCCCCGTGCAGCGGTGAAGGAATGTTTCGCAAAGACGCCGACGCGCGCGCGTGCTGGCGCCCTGACCTGCCGCTGGCAAACGCCCGCCGACAACTCGACATCCTTGAATCGGCGTACAGCATGTTGGCGCCGGGCGGCCGCATCCTGTACGCCACATGCACATTCAATCCCGTCGAAAACGAAGGCGTTGTACTCAATTTCCTGGCGCGGCACCCGGAACTCGCGCTGGCCGAGATTCATTTGCCGCAATCTGGACCCGGACTCACTGTCAAGGAACTTCAGGCGATCAGGACAAGCTATCAACCACTGGATCACTGCCTGCAGCCCATCGATGACTGGCTGGCCAGTGTGGAAATCCGCGACACAAGCCTGTGCGCCCGGTACTTTCCCCATGAGGCGCGCGGCGAAGGACATTTCATGGCCGTTCTCTATCGTCAACGCGCGCTTCTGCCAGAGGACCAGGCCGCCAGCGTTAACGACAACACTCGGCGCGAGCGAGCCAGACGCCGGGCGACGACGGTCAGAGGCGCACACTCGCCGCTTGTGGCGCTCTTTCGCGAATTCGCCAGCCGCACGCTGTCCGAGAGTTTCCTCCATCATCTCGAAGATGCTTACACCCTTTGGCCGCAGGGCGATCTGTTATTCGCGGCGCCGCGCGATCTGGCAGACCAACTTCGCGCGACCGCTGCGCCGCCAAGGCAACGCCCTACCCCCACTCGTCGCCAAACTTCAGCCCGATTGCGGAGTGAGGAAACCACGCCCACTTATTCGCCATTGTTCCTCAGGATCGGTCTGCCGCTCGTCCGGATGGCGCAACGACATATCGTGCCCACTCACACCCTCGCCATGGCCCTGAGAGCGGAAGACGCCCTGCATCCACTACGGTTTGCATACGGTGATCCTGCGGTTCTCGCCTACTTAAAAGGTGAGTCCATCGCCCCGCCTCCCGGCGCTCCGTCCGGATGGACCCTTGTGACCATGGCCGGCGCGGGAATCGGATGGGGGAAAATCAGCGACGGCATTCTCAAGAACCATTATCCCAAAGGTCTGAGACGCGTTTACAGATTTGCAGCGCCCTGAACGTCATCCCCCACGGGCGTCGTCATGAGGAATCTCCCCTTCCGCCATCGGAACGACTCGGACCCGCACGCTATAGAATGTCGCCCCTCCGCCCATGTCGGACAGGCGCGCGGACGTCACCTGATTCACGTTGGTTCCCTGGCCTTGACCGTTCCAGCGGACGGCATAGCTCACCACTGTGCCGGGCGGTGGCACCGTACTCTCCAACGCCACCATGGGGGTGCGCCCTTCCCGGCTTTCGAGCCACACCCAGTCGCCGTGGGCGAGCCCCAGCCGACGAAGATCCCCGGGCGCCGCCAAAAGCTCCGGCCAACGCCGCTTCTGTACGCTGGCGATATTGCCGAAACTCGACTTGATGGTTTCCCGAGCTGACGGCGAGATGAGGTGCAAGGGATAGTCCGGATCGACCTCCGGATCCGAAAATCCGCCAACCGGGAGAGGTTCCAGACAGAGCCGACCCGACGGGGTTTGGATGGGCGTATCCACAAACGGCCGGACATGGGCGTCCAATCGCACCTTTTGGACCGGGTTGCGCTTCAGGGACTCCAGAGTGATGCCGTCCAGCCACGGATGGTCAGAATCCAGGGCGTCTCCAATGAGGTCCTCGTCGGACGCGTGGAGTTCCGACCGGCGGAGCCCCATGGACCGGGCCAAACGGCGGAAGAACTCGGCATTGGACACCGACTCCCCGGCAGGCGGGGTCGCCGGCTGGTTGAGCTGGACGTACCGATGCCAATAGGAGACATGCAGATCGAGACTCTCCATGCCCATGGCCGCGGGCAGCACAAAATCGGCCCATCGGGCCGTATCGGTCATCATCT
>JAJZCB010000062.1 GCA_021846285.1 Bacillota bacterium | reverse complement strand
GGAATATATCACAAACCCATAATGGCGGACGAACATGGGTGCATTGGGATCTTGGCGGAGCACAGTGGCAATACTTGTTTGCCTCGTCAGCAAGAAATCTTTGGGTCTGGGGAGATCAAGGCTTACTTGGAACATCCGTTGCCCACACGGTGAATGGCGGTCACACCTGGACCGTCTGGCGACTGAGAGGCGGTCCATTTAACCTGTACAATGTACGAAACGTGCTGTTCCCTGCGGTTGGTCGTCCGTACTTTTGCGTCCTTTTGCAAAACGGTGGATTGCTGCTCTCAAAGGATCTCAGCCACTGGCATTCACCGTGGCCACACACGCAAAAAGTGACAGCGATGGCGCCCGGTTCTTCCGATGAGGCATGGGTCGCCTTGACGCTGCCCACAGGGGAGGTCCAGATCAAACGGGGTGACACCGTTGGCGCAACTTGGCGGTGGAAAACCGTCTGGCATGGATCCGGTGTACACATTCAAGGCTTCGATTGGCTATCGTCCCGAATCGGTTGGTTCATGGGTAACACGACAGATCCATCGCGAACGGAATTGATTCAAATAACAACGGATGGAGGATCGAGGTGGCGGACGATCTCAACGCAGCCAGTTGGAAAGCATACCATCTACGAATTGCGGATGCAGACGGAGAGGACCGGATGGGCGGCAGCGGGGGAGATCCAATCGACCAATTTTCCGTATTTCGGGTATCAATCGCTCCTCCACACCACGAACGGTGGACGCATCTGGCGAAGCGTACCACTTCCGAGCATAGCGGTGCACTACAAGAATCCGAACGCTCCTCCAGCACGACTCGCGGGATTTTTTTTCGCCGCTCCGCCAATCGGGCACAGGATCGATCTCTGGTTCGGTCTCGAACCGCTCGATATCCCGCATACGACACCACGGCACATCTGGTCGAACACAAACGGAAACTCGTGGATATCTCACTGACATAGGAAGACCGTTCAGGGAAACAATGCCTGAACGGTCTTGCCAAACTTTCGATCAAGAACAGGCAAGTGTCGAAGCGTCGATCTGGTTTCCGTATCCACCGTTAACGATCACGTATTGTGGGCAAGCGCCAAATGCTGATTTAAAAGCAGTAATACCCCCTTGGTACCCCAGTGCTGATTGACATGAGGCGATGTACGTCGTTACTCCGAGGAAACCGGAAAGCTTGCATTGGGTATATTGCGACGCATCCCCCGGACAATATAATTGCGGTAAAGCACTTCCGGTCCCGCCCAAGGCGCGGTAACTGACGCATAGCCTGTTTCGGCATCAAAGAAGGGAGCGAGTGAACCGATCTGATTGGTCAAGAAACGCTGTATTTCACCAGCATCGGTTCCCGCTGACGCGCTGGCTTTTTCGTTGGAGAATGACCATGCAAAAAAGCCTTTTGGGTAACCCTTGACATAGTTCTGTCCAATTGAGAGAAGCAAGCTTTCGGCATCTTGGACAGTGCCTCCGGCATATTGAATGAAATCCGGGATGTTGCCCACGACCGCGATCCCGCCGACATAGCCGTTCGCTGCGTCAAACTTACCGATTGACTCCGCCTCACCTCTGCGTAACCTCTTTGGCATGTGAATCGTCTAATTGGAGACCATGAAAGGAAGCGGTGATGTGCAATGAAATCGCAGGGGATTTTTCGCGCAGGTTCTATCGCCATTATTGCGAGTACGGCGATCATGTTATCGGGGTGTGGAGCCACATCCGCCGCTTCATCTCAGCAATCCAGTCAGTACGTTACGGAGGCGGGGAAGACAGTTGTGCGTAAAACTGAAGCTCTAAATACCCCCACTTTCGACGCGCGTTCTATGCTCACTTCCATACCCAAGGGGGACCATTATTTAAAGGTCACGTTTGCAGTCAAGGAAAATCGGACTTACTTTCTTAACATCGGACATCCTCTAACGGATACTGGTGCTATCGTTCCCACAACTTTTAACTTTCCGGCGAGAGGTGGTATGGTAACAGAATATATCCCCATGGGGGTGGTCTTTGATACCGTTGCAAATGGTGAGTTATTCGCTTACTTTCCTCCATCGAAATCCCGCAACGTCAACGAGAAGGCTTCTTCTGTATGGCTGCTTCTATATTCCGATTCTCCAGTGACTGTGTATGCGATGCGCAGATCCATAATACGGCCAGCCAATCTGATCAGTTGGCCGTATTATGGATCTGCAAACGTTCAAAATCGAGAAAGTTTAAGGACAGAACAGACGGCCGCCAAGACAGGATGGAAACTCTTCAAAACCATCCATATGAACAGCAGTTTAACCGGTCTTAGGGGTGTAAATGGGCTTGTGAATCTACCGTTACACACGCCAGTTAACCTCATTAATGCTTATGGGCATGGAAATATTATCTTTGAAATTGATGGGATCATACCGGCATCTGCTGGCAATTGTAGCACCCTTGGTTAATCATTGCTGCCACAGCCATGTATTTGTCGAACCCGGACGTGTTAACCCCCATGCCAGTCATGAGATTGATGATATTCTGAGCGGTATTTTCCGGATCCCATCCAGAAGAGACGGCAGCAGATTGAACATCGGCGATAGTATCACTGCACGTTGAACTGGAGCCGCTACAACCGACAGATGCACTGCAACTATTCCCAAAATTCTCGGTGTTTCCGTTGACTGGGTTTGCCCCGATACAAGAATCGGTAGGGTCAATTGGAGCGCGACGAGCGCAACAAGATTGTGGTATCGCGGACGAAAATGAAGGACAAACAATACGTCGACATTCGCACCTGGTATCGGAATCGAAGAGGCGATGAGCAGTGGCTGCCCGGCAAAGGAATCAGCGTGCCGGTCGAGCAGTTTGACAAGGTCATGGCGCTGCTGGATCGGATCAAGCAAGTGGAGGAGCCTGTCTCGTCACACCATCGGGCGGCCAGATGCGTAACATCTGGAACCCTGTTGACAACACGGTGGCTGCCATCCGCTATATTGTCGGGCGATATGGGAGGCGCGAAACCAGGCGCGTACGCAGGGCAAATGGTTTGCAGAGAATTCGGACACCGTCTGGCAGCTTTTCGCGGAAACATCCTTCGAAATCGAGGGCGTCCGATGCCGAGTCATCCGTTGCAACTGATCAAAGCGCCAAAGAGCGACTCGCCGTACGCTGAGTATTGACCATATCCGGCCGATGCTAAGTTCATCGTTCATGGGCCGCAGGACATCACGCGTCTCCTGAACGCGCTCAAAACGGCGCTGGAAGGCTTAAATGAGATCGGGCAGGGGGAGACGGTGCGTAAATGGACTGATGCGTCCGAAGGTTGAAAGGACCGTATCTCATGACCGAACCGACGTGAACCCCGACAACGGGGGCACAATGTACCCGCCATTCTACAGAACATGTGCCAAAGCATGCACAACCGCAGCCGGCGTGGCCTGACCGTCCGGGCCTGACAACCCAAGAAGTTGTGCGCCCAGCTCCACCGTTTCGCGTTCGCTCAAGAAGCACAGCACGTGCGCCGGCGAATCCTCCATGAGGGCAGCATACCGGTTGACGGCAAGTTCCACAGTCAGTATGGCCTCCTGGGGTTCCGCAGGTTCAACTGGCAGAGCCAGACGGGAAACCATGCGCTGATTCCTGTGCGTCGCGGGTGGCAGGATGCCAATCCGGCGCAGATCGCGAATGATGGCGCCCATCCTGGACTCTGTGAGGCCTAGGCCTCTGGCGATCTCGTTGTAAGAGCAACGCCGTGCCGTGAGCAGCGTCGCCACTTCGTGTTTGATGTCGTCCTGCGTCATGGACGATCCCCCGTTTCGCTCCAAACAGTACCACATGCACACATAGGGTTTCAGTGGGTCGCGATCGTTTTGCGTGATGTGGTTCCGTGCGCGCTAGGCGGAGCAGTTCCAGGCTTCGGTTCGATTGTATTTTTCGAGGGGTGCAGAGTCGGGAGCACGATGTGTAACCTTCTTGGTATATGAATAGTCTATTCGGGGAGCTTGGATGTCAGGAGGATGATGAACAATGAAATCGCAGGGGAAGTTTCGCGCAGTTTCTGTCGCTCTAGTTGCAAGTATGGCAATCCTATCGTCGGGATGTGGGATCACATCCGCCGCTTCGTCACGGGAGGCTGACCAACACGTCACGCAGAAGGGGAAGGCTGCTATTCGTACACGAACTGTTGCATCCCCGTCAACATACAAAGGTATATCTCACGAAGGCATAAACATACCCGCCAAATTCGAGTCGCAATTTAGAGCACAAGGCCTTAATTATGGACTTCCATTCAAAGGTAACTACCAGTTATCAGGTGGGACACCTCCGTTTGCAGGTCTGCATGTAGAACGGTTATCCATACAGAGGGGGATCTCAAGTATCCTCCCAAACAACTATCCAGTCAACCGGTACGATCACTTCATTGCGTCTAAATACCAAATAGCGGATTATTGGAAAGCCGCAATATGGGGGCATCCTTTAAGGATTGAGATATACAAAGAGCGGCTTCGGCCCCAAATGCTGATTGTCGCCGACTATGCGGGCTACATACGGCCTGTGATGGAGATTCCAGGCACTTCACTAACTTTAATTAACTTCACCGGTTTTTACGTTGTGTTCACTTCTGGGTCGTGGATCCCAGGCGGCAGCGCGCCGATCCAAGCATTCAATGTTGTCACCGGACACGCCATGTCATCTCGCCAGGCCGTATTCATCACAGGATGTTTCCCATGTATGGGCGCACACCCAGACTACATCCAAGGGCTGAGTCAGCGATACCCCAATGAAGCAGTATAAGGCCGCTTTGCGGTCGTATACTGGTTCCCGCCCATTGCCATCCTAAGGGGCCGAATATACACCCTTTGACGTACCCGTTTGAGATTGGAATCCCTCCAACACCTGCTGATTATATGTGTCGTTGGATCCCCAGCCGAGCGTACTGCCTTGCTCGACATCGGCAAAGATCGTGATGGTATTCACGTATCCCGCGTCATATGCCTGAATCCATGCCACGTACGCCGCTTGCCCCTGCGATACCACCCAATCGTAGGCCGCTTGGTGGGAGGTTACACCACTACAGCTATTCGCGAAATCTGGTCCGGCCAATACCCAGTACGTGTAGACCTTCTTCCCGTTTTTAACCATCGTTTGAGCAAAAGCGGTGTCGAATTCACCCAAGCACAATCCCTTGCCATGGACTCAAAAGGGGGTGAATCCAATGAGCGAATTTTGGGATGAGCAATCGGTCGTCGGCGAAGTGGAATCTCGACGATTGCGCACAGACAAGATCGTGGGTATAAAATTGTGAAAAGTGCTGGACATATGGCAAAAGATGTGGCATAATGGCTAGGTCGAACACAGTATGTCGAACGCGTTGAACCCGCTGTACTTGGGAATGCACGTTTTATAGAAGTGCCTTTCCTGAATAGAGTTGGACTTTTATGCGTATAGTAGTAACTGTTCTCGCTAATCAACATGTAGCGACTCGCGAACGGTGAGACGAAGTTGCGAAATGCGACTTCTGTGGACGCATAACTGAAGGTACCGCTAAGTGAGCGGTTTAGGAGGAGCAGGAACCATGCAAGAAGGCATTGTGAAGTGGTTTAACGCAGAAAAAGGCTTTGGATTCATCGAAGTACCAGGCGGGGACGATGTATTCGTACATTACAGCGCCATCCAAGGAGACGGCTACAAATCGTTGGACGAAGGCCAGCGTGTAACCTTCGAGATCGTTCGTGGCGATCGCGGTCTGCAGGCAGCCAACGTTTCGAAACTGTAAGCGATACAAGCGATCGGAAACCCTGGATCTATGATCCAGGGTCTTTTATGTATCGCGAGTTCCAGAGAACATGCGATCAATGATGCATTTACATAACGAGGTGGATGACGTGTCGGTTCAGTTATCGCGCAAGACCATTCCATACACGCCTGTAGTAAAGTCTCTCGAGCAGATGACGATCATGATTGTATCCACCGCCGGCATTCATTTGCGGTCGCAGGAACCGTATGACCGTGCGGGCGATGCCACGTATCGGATCATTCCCGGCGATGTCTCCGTGAAGGACCTGACAGTGACGCATGGCGCCCCCATTGAACACTATAACTGGGAAGAGCCGCGGCGGGATCCGAACACGATCTTTCCGATCGATCGGCTGCGCGAACTGGCAGAGCAAGGATATATCGCGCAGGTCGCCGACAAGCACCTGTCCATGATGGGATATGCAATGCGGTTGAATGAGATTATGGCCGTCACCGCCCCCGAGCTTGCCAAAGAGGTGGATCGCTCGCGGGCTGACGCGGTGCTCCTCACGGCCGGGTGACCGCTCTGCCATCGAACCGTGGTCACGGTTCAACGCGCCATTGAAATGATTGGCATCCCCACGACGCTTATCACCATTGATCCAGAGCAATCAGGCTTGATGCGTCCTTCCAGGGCCATTCACCCCGAAGGGTTTGCGTTTGGTCATTCGTTGGGCAAGCCGCATGATGCGGTCACCCAGACAGCGGTCCTTAAAGCAGCGCTGCAACGACTCATCACTCCTGGTGAACCAGGCCGCATTGAGACAGTCCAGTTCAGCAGTTATTAGCCGAGAGTCTGACGGCAGTTTAGTTGCGTAGAACGCATGCTATTTTTCTTGATCGCCATGTTCACTTGACAGTTCAGGAGACTCCTCGTCTGCGTCAGGTTGCGTTCGATACAGGATGTTGAGATCGTTTATTCGGCTTGCATAGTCCGAAATTTCATCCATCAATGCTATGGTTTTTTCCCATTCTTCCACTTGCTGCAATAACTGATGACGCTCGTCAATCTCGGCTTCAAACTCGGCGATTATCCCCGGTATACGCCCGCGCATGGGCTCCCACAGTTCGAGGATGCGCATTCGTTCATCGCTGCTGTACTCGTTCCATTCGTCTTTCAGGTCGGGGATGTGAATGCGCAGTCGATCGTCAAAGCGAAACCGTTCTTTCATTCGAAAATGCCTCCTCTATGGAAAACAGCTTCCTATCTGCATTCGGCTGGCTCGATCGTGTACAATAGGTTCGAAGAATCTGCGGCAGGGAGAGAAGTGGATGCTGGTTTATGTTTTGGTGCTGGTCAACGTAGTGCTTTTGGTGATCGGCCAATTGTTATTCAAACTCGGGTTGGATCGCATTGGCGCCTTGACGCTGCATAATCTGTTTGTGGTTTTTTTGTCTCCTCTGATCTGGGCCGGTTTGGTGCTGTATGTGGTTGCAACACTGATATGGTTCTTTGTTCTGTCGCGCTCGCAGTTGAATGTGGTGTATCCGCTGCAGAGCATCTCTTACATTTTAGCGCTGGTTCTGTCAATCGTCATCTTGCATGAACAGGCGACACCGCTTCGTTGGGTGGGGACTGTCGTGATCCTGGTCGGCGTCGTCCTTGTACAGGTGCGTACCTGACCGATTGTCTGACGCCTCCGGATGTACCAGAGAGCAGCAGGACAAAGGCCACGGCAATGAGCGGATCGACACGCATCAGATAGCGGTCAAGGCTGGATGCGTGCAGAGCCTCAAATGCCGAGAAGACGGTCATATAGGCGACGAACAGGTAGACGATCTGCGCGCAGACGAGTGCGCACAGGAAATACAGTTCGCGTCTTTTGGCAAATAACGTTGCGATCACAAGAACGATGAAAAATACGCCAATGGGATACGTATGCAGGTTGGAAATCGTATTCCACATGGAATTCCACACCATGGTTACAAATGGCGGCTGCAGTCGGTGACTGATGGTGCTCCACGACAGTCGGGTGATCCATCCTGCCCGAGCGTGGTAGTGGTTCTTGAAGTAGGCCCAGAGGAGAGCGGGTAAGGCAGCCGCCCCTAAAGCAACCACCCAGGACATCCAGCGTCCTTTGTGAGAAGTTCCGATCCCTGCAAACCATAACAGGATCAGTGTAAAAATGGCCACGTAGGCGCCGTCCACTCGCAGGAAAGTCGAGAGGCCAAGAAACAGTCCGCACAAAGCGAGGTCGCTCCGGGTCTGTGTGCGCAACCATGCCGTGCCGTACAGAACTCCTATCACGTAGGTGTCCATGAAGGCCATCTCGCCAAAGGCAAGCCAGTTATAAAGCAGGAGGGTTTCCGTGCCCCATACGGTTAACGCGATGGCCAGAAGTGCGAGAAACCTGCTGATGCGCAGGCGAATCAGCAGGCTGTAAATGGTAAACAGCGTTGCGGTCGTGAGGAGAGGAGAGATCCATTTGGCCTGCGCGATGGAGATCTCCCCGATCAGATGATAGCACCATGCCACGAGATAGGGGAAGCCAAGGGGATAACTCGCATACGCGTTGTGGAGCAGCACGGTGCTTCTGCCACCCGACAGGGTGATCAGTTTCGCCGCATACAGCCAATAAGAGTACTCATCCCAACCAAACAGCGGTTTGGCGGCGCCTGCGGCCATCTGATACAGGAAGATCGCGATCGCGACCGCCAGTATGACCATGGCCACACGCGCCAGAATGGATTGCTGCCCGTGCTTGATCCCGGTCTTGCGCTCGCGTTGCGCAGGTTTTTTAGTCCGCCTCCGCTCACGCCTGCGCCAGGCAGGACCTGTTTCGACAGCGAATCCGATCGCCAGAGCCAGCAACAGTACCCCGAAAAACGCCAGACCTCCGCCGCTCGTCGCGAGTACAGGGATGCCCCAAAAGGTGTTGGCGACAAACAGCAACAGCGGCAACGCAGTCGATCCAGCGACAAATCCAGCCGTGATTCGCTCCGGAAGGGCAAGGCCGAAGGGCCGTAACAATAAAAATCCCGATGCGGTGAGGGTGACGACAAATAGCGTCCAGCCAATCCCGATCATGGAACCCTCACCACCAGGGACAACGCGGACGCCAGTGTTGCTCCGGTCTGGAGTTTGCGGCGATGGACGCGGTACAGGTAAAGACCGGCGGCGGATGCGTGCAGCAATCCGAGAATCGCCGGGTGGTCGATGGCTATCACATAACTGACGCGACGATTCAGCATGATGCGCCGCAGCGAGGCTGCCTGTGTGAAGCGCGGAATATTCCACACATAGCCGCCCTGATTGGGATCGCGCCACGACCAATAATCCACGAACGACAGAGGATACAGCAAATAGCGAACGCGGTAGAAGTTATCGCCGCCGTCGACGCCATTCAGATACAACACGGTGAGTCTGGACGTAAGCGGTATATGGGTGCGTACGAGGTCTGCGACTTGTTGCGCCTGTTTGTCTGGACGGGCGCTCTGCGCCAGGGAGTGTGCGATGGTCCGCGGCACTGTGGTAAACGATTGCCACGCCGCTGTAGCGATCCACAGACAGGTCAGCAGGATCGTAACCTTTCTGATGACTGGCCGCGTTTTCATGCATTGTTCCCCCCCTGACTGAGCCCGTTTTATTGTACTGTTTATGCTGCGGATTGGCAAAGCTTGCGGAGCCCGGTTTCAGAGCCCGGTCTGATTTTCTCCTGCGTTGTCGCGAGGACGAACGGGGTGAAGAGTTGCAACAGGCATGCTTGAATAGAAGAATCCCCCACTGCGCATCCTACCCAGGTGAGTGACGCGAGTCAGGATCATGCACGCGTCCGATAACTCAGAAAGGGGATTGTTCATGCAACCGCTCACGTCAAAGGAACTGAATTATGCGAACGACATGTTGGGTGGGGAAGACCTGCTCATCAAAATGTGCGCCACGGCGCAGACGAGCGTTTCGCAACCGGAAGTGCAGCAGTTTCTTCACCACGTGATTGGCGAGCATCAGCGCCGTCATGACGAACTGGTTCACACTCTCGAACAACACGAATCCATCGCGCACTGAACGGTTGACAAAGTGGAGTGGTGAAAGGAAGGACACAGACCATGCAGACACAGCTACAGACGACGCAGTTGCAGGAAAAGGATTTGATGCACCAGATCCTCATCATGCTAAAACATCAGTCGCGCGAATACACCACTGCGGTAACAGAGGCTAATTGTGCGCAGGTTCGGCAAACAATGCAACGCATGCTCAATGAAACACTGGCGGAACAGGCGGATTGCTACCAGATCATGGCCCGGCAGGGTTGGTATCCGTCTCCGACCGCCGTTAGCCGCCAGGAACTGCACAAATCGATTCAGACACATCGCCAGAATGTTCAAATGACAATGCACACGGTACAGGCGGCGGGCCTCCGGGGCGCCATGCAGCGTACGGGGATCGCAGGTCAGCAAAACGGCGTCAGCCAGCAATGGCAGCCGGGCGCGGTTGGCCAGCAGTGGCAGCAACCACAACCATGGCAAGTGTCACAGAACAGGCCAGCGGACCAAAATCCGGTTACATGGCAGAATCCGCAGGCATACCAGAGCGCGGCTCAGAGTGGCTTCCAGGGGGCCGATCAACAAAATCAAAGGCTCTCCCAACAACAGGCGGGCCATTATCAACCCTGGCAAACCGAGAATCGCTATCAGTAACTGACGGCGGCGCACGTTGCTATCTAACGTCCTGCTCGCTGTCGCGGAGATATGTTCTCCGTAATAGGCCAGACCGAATGCCGCACTGGGTCGCAAAGACCAGTGCGGCTTTTGCGCTGTTTGTCACGATCGGCAATCCTCGTTACACTAGAAATAATCAGCGCATTGGCGGACGTGAAGTGATTGGGGGTTGCCAGATGGTACTAGGCGGGAGGGTGCGTTTTCATGACGGGCGTGGGTGACGACAGGTTGGGCGATCTTCTGGTCGCAGCGCTGCGCGCGGCGGCGCAAATCACTTGGCTTGTGATCGCCCTGTCAGCGGAGCCAACGCTGCGGGCGCCACTCGCCCTGTGCGGCGGTCTCGTGATCGCCTCTGGCTCGATTTTGGTCGCTCCGACAACGCATGTGGTGTGGCGCAGAGTCGTCGTGATTGCGGCGAGCAGCGAGTGGCTCATCGTGTCTGTGTTGGCTGTGACAGTGTTCGCCAAGTTGCCGTTTGCGCTGACCCTTCCGTCGCTCGCTGTCTGCTCTCTGCTTCTGACTCCCGAAGTTCCTGCGGGGCTGCTCGTCATTGCCTGCGCTTCCTGGTTGCTGGAAGCGTTTTTGTTTCTGCGCAGGAGTTCCGATCTCTCTGAAGGAACTCTGGTCTTTGCGGCAGCCTTTATCGTTCTCTTTGCCTATCTGGCGCGTCGGGCGCAAGTCCGGACCGCGAGTCTGGCGACGAAATTGCAGGAGCAGGAGCGGCAGTCTGATGACCTGCAGTACGAAAGGCGACAGTTGCGCGCCTACGCGCAAGGCGTTCACCAGGCGGCAGTGTTGCAGGAGCGCAATCGCATGGCCGGGGAGATTCACGACACGATCGCCCACCACATGACGGCGCTCATCGTACAGATGCAGATCGTTGAGAAGGCGCTGCCTGAGCCGTCGGAAACCCTGCAGACGGCGCTCGCCGCGGCGCTTGGTCTGGCGAGACAAACATTGACAGATGTCAGACACTCTGTCCGGGCGCAGCGCGACGCCAATCCCGCCAGCCTGGGCGGACAGTTTGCCCTGCTTGAGCGATTGGCGCTCGAATACGGAGCGGTGAGCGGTCTGCAGGTGCAACTGTCTGCGGATCACGCACTCTCTGCGCCGCCGGCGCCCATTCTCGCCCAGTTGTACCGCGCAGTTCAGGAACTGCTGGCGAATGCAAAACGCCACGGCGAAGCGTCGCGGGTTGCCATACGCCTGTACCGGAGTGATTATCGGGTGATCATGGAAGTGGAGGACAATGGATCAGGACGGTCCGTGGCGCCATTTGGGTATGGGCTGTCCACCATGCGCGAGCGACTGGAAGCGTACGGCGGAGCGCTTTCCGTGGCAATTGCGGAACCGAACGGCTATGTCGTGACAATCGCCCTGCCGCTCTGGGCGACAGAGGAGAGAAGTTCGTGAAAACGTCCATTCGCATCGCGCTCATCGACGACCAGCAACTGCTGCGCGACGGACTGCGCACCTTGCTGTCCTTTTTCCCGGACATCGACGTTGTCGGGACGGCCGGTTCAGGCGCGGAGGCGCTGTCGGCGGCGACGGATTGGAACGCCGACGTTCTGTTGCTGGATCTGCGCATGCCGGAGATGACGGGCCTGGAAGCTCTGCCGCGCCTGCTTGCGATTTGTCCGCATAGCAAGGTGATCGTGTTGACCACGTACGATGACGACGCAGATGTGATCGCGGCGCTTGGTCTTGGAGCCGCAGGCTATCTCCTGAAGGACATGCAGGCCCAGGAGATTGCGGACGCGATTCGCTTGGTCCTGGAAGATGTGGTCATCATGCCGCCGAAAATTGCGACCAAAGTCGTCGCGCACATGCGCAAGACGATGAACCCGATCGCCGGGCAGACGGCCACAGGAACAGTCGCTGGATCCGCACTGTCTGAACGGGAGTCGGAAGTCCTGCAGCGATTGTCGCAAGGGTTGTCCAACCGGGAAATTGCCGCGGCGTTATACATCTCTGAAGGAACCGTCAAGAACCATGTCAGCAGCATTATTGCAAAACTCGGTCTGCGCGATCGCACGCAGGCGGTCATCTACGCTTTGAGCAACGAACGGTCAGGAAGCGTCGCCCATTCCCCAGGAGATCATTCGCCAGACGCCTGAAACCTTCGCCTGACCATTCGGCAACATCCCCCCATGACTTTCGTCACGGTTCACATTCTATCCAATGGCACATGCGCAATGACGCCATGATCGGTAAGATAAACAATGCAAGCGTCGACGGGTGCTTGGCATGCCGGGTCGGGAGACTGGTTGGGGAGGTATGGCCATTCATGGCGATGTTGGAAGCGAACGGCTTAACGAAGTCGTACGGGGCGAAACGGGCCGTAGACGCCCTGAGTTTTACCGTGCAATCCGGTGACGCATTCGGACTTCTCGGGCCGAACGGCGCCGGCAAGTCCACGGTCATTTCGATGCTGGCGACGCTCCTGACGCCCGATCAGGGGCGCGTTTTCGTGGACGGACTTGACGCTGCCCGCAAGAAACGGGAGGTGCGGCGCATGATTGGGCTTGTGCCGCAGGATGTGACGCTGTTCATGGAGGCGACTGCCGAGGAGAATCTGCGTTTTTTTGGTACGTTGTACGGGTTGCGGGGCCCGCAGCTGAAACGGCGGATCGCTGAGACACTGGAGATGCTGGGGCTGTCTGCAGAGCGTAAGACTGTTCTTGAAAAGTTCTCCGGAGGCATGAAGAGGCGGATCAATATCGGTGTGGCCCTGTTGCACGAACCCGCTCTCATCATCATGGATGAACCGACAGTGGGCATAGACCCGCAGTCGCGCGCCCACATCCTGGATATGGTCAAGAACCTGTGCCGCCAGGGAAAGACTGTCGTGTATACGAGTCATTACATGGAGGAAGTCGAACTTCTTTGCGATCGTCTGGCGATCATGGACCACGGTAAAATGATCGCCTATGGCAGCCTGCAGGATGTTCGCAAGCTGGCCGGAAGTTTCGCGACGATAGACATCGATGTGACCGGACTGTCGGACGAGGTGCTGATCGCGCTCCAGCGTGAGTCGGCGATCGGGCAAGCGGTGCGCGATGGGGAGCGGTTGCGCGTACTCGCAAACGAATCGGGCGCCGCCACCGCGCAAACGGTCGCCGTGTTGGCGAGGCATGGGCTTGCCCCCCGCTCGGTGGCTGTGCAGGTGCCCAATCTGGAGACGGTTTTCCTGCATTTAACTGGACGTAGTTTGAGAGACGCCGACGATGTCGCGGGCGCGTGAGAGGGGAATGGCCCGTGCAGACGATACTCGCTGTCCTGAAACTCAGACTCGTACAGTTTATGCGCGAATGGAGAACCAATGTGTTGGAAGTCGGTGTGTTCTTTATCATCATCGTAATACTGGGCACAGCACTCGGCAGCACATTTGCGTCAGCAGACCCCGTGCCTAACTTTCCGGTCAGCGTGTACGCATCCTCGCCAGCTCTCCTTCCGCTCGCCCGTGACGCGCTCGCATCTCGGCAAACGCACGACGTGTTTACCGCTCGTTTCGCAAAGTCGGAATCGGCGCTGCAACACGATGTGCAAAGCGGACGCGCGCTGGTGGGGGTTACCTGGACCGGCGATGCGCTGCGTTCCCATGCGGTCATTTCTCTGCACTTTGGGAACTGGCTGCAGGGTCAGGTCGTGGCAGATGCGTTGTCCGCCTATGGCACATGGCGCCGTCTCGCAAGCGCAGACCCTTCTCTGGTCAAAGCAAGCGCTGCCGCGATGGACGATCGGGGCGCCCCAACAATCGCTCCCGTGACTGCCTATCAGTATTTTACATTCGGAATGGTCGTATATTATATGCTGGTATATGCTCCTGCGAGCGCGGCGGCCATGGTATCCCAGGCTGAACGCGCATTAAGGGCGCGTTGCGGCGTCGCCCCCGTGTCCCGGTGGGCACTCGCAACCGGGGAGTTTCTAGCCTGGGCGGTATATATCGCTGTGTTTGGCGCGCTCATTGTCGTCGGCAGCCATTTCCTGCTGGGAGTCCGCGTTCACAATATGGCGCAGATTCTCTGCACCCTTGTTGCCTATGCGGTCGGCGTCTCAGGCATCGGCATGACGCTTGCCGCTATCATACCGAATCCGCGCGTCCTGCGCAGCATAGGCATGCTGGCTGTTAACGTGCTGGCCATTCTGGGCGGCAGTTTTTCACCGCTCTCCGGGTTGCCCGCATGGATCGCCCATGCGCTTCGCTGGCTGCCCAATCACTGGGCGCTGCGCACCATGCTCGACATAGTCACGGGCGTGTCCTGGCGGTCGCTTGTGCCGTCTCTGGCTGTGATGCTCGGCGTCGGAGCGTTCCTTGGCGTTGTCGGAATGACGCGGCGCCACGACGCGCCGTCAGCGAAAGGGAGTGCGACCTAAGATGGATAAGCCGTCATGTGTACATTTTCATTTTTCCGAAGTCTTGCGCAGGAATGCGAGAGGGGAGATGGAGACATGATGACGGTGGCTGCGACCCGGTTGCAGCTGGGCAACTATGTGGTGTATCTGACCGTGGGGAGGTGGAAAAGTGAGGACGATGGTTGCGATCGTGCGCATGTGGTTTCTCACGCAATGGCGGTCTGTGAGCGCCATTCTCACGATGCTTGTCTTGCCGGTTGCCCTCGTGTATGTGTTTGGCTATCTGCCTTCCGCCAAGTCCAGCGATGTCATCGTGGCTGTCGTGAGACATGATGCATCGCCCGTGGCCGGCGCGGCGATCACATGGCTGTCGCGGATCGATCACGTGGCGGTGCAAGTCGTCACACAGGCGCAGGCAGACAGGGAATTTGCCCAGGGCGTCGCGGCGTTTGCCGTCGATATCGGGTCACGTTTTACCTCTGATGTGGTTTATGGGAGACCTGCCGATCTGACGATTGCATCGGTTCCTGTCTCCGCCAGTCAGGTTCTGCGCCCTGGGAGCCCGGTGCGCATCGCGCTGCGGGCGGCGCTGGCAAAAGGACGTCTGGCCGCCGCGCGCGTCCTCGCTGCGGGCGGGGATTACGCAATGGCTGCGCGCGCGGGTGCACGGGCGATTCTGTCGGCGCCGACGCTGCTTGGCAGCGATGTTCATGTGGCGTACCGGTCGCAGGGCGCCGGGGCCATACTCAGTCAGTTGCAATTCAGCGTGCTGGGGTTCATGGAAGTGTTTGTGGCAATCCGGGTGTTCGGCAGTGTGCAGCAGTTGCTCGAAGCGCGCAAAGCGGGGATTTGGCGGCGACTGATTGCGGCCGCAGGGGAACCTGTGCCCGTGATCGCCGGCTACACATTCTGCTTTTTGCTGGAAGGGTTGTTGCAGTTTGCGCTTCTGATGGCGGCAGACCATGTTTTTTTGGGCGTCTCGTTTCATCATATGGGGTACATCGGCGTCGTTGCGTTCCTGTACGTGGCGTCCATGGTGGGGATGGCCTTCTTGCTGACACTGTGGGTGACAAATCCGCGACAATTCAGTGAGATATCCTCAGTGACTGCGATGGGATTCGGGATGCTCGGCGGCCTGCTCTGGCCGCTTTCCATCGAGCCCGCATGGTTGCAAAAGGTGGCCGATTTTCTGCCCCAGCACTGGGCGCTTGACGGGTTCCAGATGGCGGCGCTCGGCATCGGCCTGCACACCGCCTTCTGGTTGCCCTGTATCGTGCTGGCGGGTTTTTCCGCCCTGTTCTTGACAGCCGGCGCTGCGCGTCTGCGCTTCGAATAGTTAGGGCCCGGCCCTACGACCAGTCTTTGGTCAGTCGGCGCCGTCCGCGCTATTGACCATGTGGTGCGCCGTCGTGGTCAGGCGCTCGAAAATGAAGTCGCGAACGTCATCTGTGAGTCCGATCTCATCCATGGCGGCCGCCATACAGCCGAGCCACGCCCTTGCGGCACCGGGTGTGATCCGGTGCGGCGAGTGACGCGCCCGCAGCATCGGGTGTCCATATTGTTCGGAATAAAGGGGCGGACCGCCCAGGAACTGCGTGAGAAAGAGGTACTGCTTGTCTCGCACCGGCGTGATGTCAACGGGAAACAGGGGGGCGAGCTCGGGGTGCGCCTGTACGCGGGGATAAAAGGCGTCAACCAGTTTCGCGACTGTTTCCGCGCCGCCAATGGCTTCGTAGGCTGTGATCATGGTTCAAAGAGGCGGCGCAGCGCCGCAGGCGCCGGCACGCTCGCGCGAGTCACGGCGTCCACCGTGACCAGGGTGACAGAGGCATCGGCGATCAGAACGTCGTCGCGTTCGCGGATCATAGTCTGTTCCATCGTAAAGCTGCTGCGCCCAATGCGTCCGGGCCTCGTGATCACGGTCAACTCATCGTTTTGTTTCGCCTCCCGGCGATAGTTGATGTTGATGTTGACGCTCACTGTGATCACGCCCTGCGCCAGCAATGTCTCATACGACAGCCCGGCCTGTTCGTAGAACGCCTCTCGTCCCCATTCAATGTATTCCAGGTATTTGGCGTTATTGACGTGCCCGTTCACATCGATCGCTGTGGATCGTACGATCAGGGAGATTCGCGACTCATGGTTGTGCGTCATCCTGGATTCACTCCATTTCGTACCACGTGCCTGTCAGGCGAGGATCGCTGTGATCTCATCCAATTCTCCGGGTGTCAAAACGACGCCAGACGCTTTGACGTTCTCCTCAATCTGTTCCGGTCGGCTGGCCCCAATAATGGCCGACGACACATTCGATTGGCGCAAAATCCACGCCAACGCCAGTTGGGCTAGCGAAATGTCGCGACGGTTGGCAATCGTGCGCAGTTTTTCAACACGCGCAAAATTTTCCTCGGTCATCAGCCTGCCGATAATCTTTGCGGTCCGGTCGCTGGCAGCGCGGGTGCCTGCGGGCGCTGCCTCGCCCTGTTTGTATTTCCCGGTCAGCATGCCTTGTCCGAGAGGGGACCAGACGATCTGTCCGACGCCTTCACGCTCGCAAAGGGGGATGATGTCCGGTTCGATGTACCGTTCCAGCATACTGTATTGGGGCTGGTTGGAAACGATGCGATCCAGTCCCATGCGGTCTGCCGCGTGCAACGCGTTGGCAATCTGCACCGCCGACCATTCGCTGACACCTGCATAGAGCACTTTGCCCTGACGGATCAGGTCGTCGATGGCGCGCAGCGTTTCGTCCAACGGTGTTTCCGGGTCGTAACGGTGGCACTGCCACAGATCCACATAGTCTACGCCAAGTCGTTTCAAACTCGCATTGCATTGCTCGATGATGTGTTTGCGGGATAGTCCACGATCGTTGGGGCCGTCTCCCATGGGCCAGAAGGCCTTGGTGGCAAGCACATACGAATCGCGCGGGAACTCCTTGATGGCTTGACCCAGCACTGTTTCCGCAGCGCCGCGGTCGTATACGTTTGCGGTGTCAAAAAAGTTGACGCCAAGCTCATAGGCGCGATGCACGCAGGCAATGGCCGTATCCCGTCCCACAGATCCTCCGTATGTAAGCCAGGATCCCAAACTGATCTCGCTGACTTTGACGCCAGCGCGCCCTAAACGACGGTAGTTCATCCGTCCATCGACCTCCCTGCAGAATATAAAGAATCTCACTTTATTATAGCGATGTTCTGCGATGCGGTCAAAATGAGCAGGGTTGTGAGGCAGGGTTGTGAGGCAGGCATGCGACGCGCCGGTTGCTTTGTGTCAATGTTGGGGCGCAGAGCGTGCAGGAGTCTTCATCTCACGCTCTGTGCGGGTCTGGGAGGGTGCTGCAGTTGCGTACGACATCGCCATCGAACAACTGCGGGGATGAACCCTGATCGTCCCGAAGTGATCTGCACTTGCGCACAGGCTCTCATAGTCACTGGATGCGCACGAAGGGCGCCAATCAGCGTACGCGTCAGCACCGCTATGCAGGATACTATCGTCGCAGTCCGCGTCAATCTGCCACGAGCATCCACTTGCGCCCGCCGTCGATAGTGCGGTAGAGGCTTCCATCCAAAAACTGTACATAGCCGTCTCTGGATGAGGTGAACTGGATCGTCTCCGGTTGGTTCGCCACGTTTTGAGGGAATTTCACCGTTTTCCAGGTATTGCCTCCATTTGTGGTGAGAGCAAAGCCGTCCAGAGTAGTCACCCAGGCAATCTGCGGTCCCGCCGTTCCGACACCGTTCTGGCTATTCGTTTTTTTTACCTGGATGCTTGCGGCGCGCGCGAGGGTCGGCGGCAGCAAATCAGTCTGGGCAACCTGCAGGTTAGCGGGCGCCGCCATCCGCCAAGTCTGCCCTCCGTTCGTGGTCAAGAAGCGGCGAGGCACGTTGTTATAGCCGTTGACCACAAAGGTTCCGGCGCGGGCATTGGCGAACCAGATACTACTGTACATGTAGGCAGAATGCCGGATAGGCAACGGAATCCGGCGCCAGATGCGGCCTCCGTCGACCGTGCCGTACAGCAACGCATCGCTTCCCACGGCGAAACCGCGCCGCGCAGACACAAAGTGAATAGCCCAAGGCGCTGCTGAACCGCCGTTGAACTGCGGTGCGGCCGTTACAGGCAACCGACCGATAACCTGCCACACTGCTCCGCCATCCGTGGTTTTTACAACATCATTGGCATGGCCCGGCACTCCGAGTCCGAAGCCGACCGCTCGGTTGACAAATGAAAATCCGTTGGCAGGCGTTATTTTCGGGTACGCCTGTGACCAATGGCGTCCACCGTCTGTCGTGTGATAGAGCTGATGGGAGACGCCCACCATATCGCCGATCAACCAACCGTCGGAGGCAGTCGGAAACGCCGCTGCCGAGCCGCTGCCAGAGCTGTTTGGGAGACCCGGCAGATCGGGGATGGGCGGATATTCCGTCCACGTTCGCCCGCCGTCAAACGTCCGTGCGAACATGGTGATCCCCGCGCCGCACGCCACACATTCTCCCGCCATGTAGGCGACGCGATCGCTTACCGCGACAAAAGGCCCCGGAGAGCTGCCCGGCCCCTGTGCAACATGTGACGCATCACCTGGCGCCGGACCGGCACCCGCTGTCGACACACCAAGAACTGGCTTGAAATGCACACCGTCCACGCTGGCAAGCACCGAATAACTGGTCTGCGACATGCCGGAACCGCCGATCGACAGCATCCATACATGATGCGTACTCGTCGCGTCCATGCGCCTCACTATCCCATGGCTCGGGGTACGCGTCACACGAGTCCAGGTGGAACCGCCGTTTTCGGTGCGATACACCCAATGATATGTGCTGGCCCATCCCACGCGCGCGTTGGCAAATGCCAGCGCCGTCACTTGGCGCAAACCCGGAACTTGACGCCAGACGTTGCCGCCGTCTTTCGTCACATAGAGATTGCCAACGAAGTTGTCGCCGTTGCCGCCGATCGCAAATCCGGTCGTCCTGGAGGTGAAGTCCATTTGAATGATCGGGCCATACGGCATCCTGAGTGAAGTCCATGTTCGGCCGCCGTCGCTCGTTTTGAGCAGCTCACGCAGACCGTACGCCACGACATCCTGGGCGCTTTGCGCCTGCACACCGAATAGATCCAGAGAGCCTCGATACTGCGCCACGAAGCGACTTCCGCCGTTTGTCGTGCCAAGGATCACCCCGTTGCCTACGACCCACCCGCGCTCGGCATTGGCAAACGCGACCGCGTGCAGCGTGTACTGCGTCAAGCCGGAATTGGACAGAGAGGCTTGAATCACCGTGGTTGGGCGCGCTGATTCTCCACGTACGTCTGGAGCAATGATGTGGGGGATCACCGTGGTCTGTCCCAGGAGTGCGACGCTGACCAAACAGGCTGTTCCGATAAGAGTGAACCGTTTTTTGTAACTGTTCAAGTAAACACCTCCGTTCAAGCGAGTACCTTCGTCAGTCGCCTGGTACACGGTCTCGTACCCTGCGCGATCGAACGCTTTGCTGCCAAGCCTTGTCGCCATCGCCAATGGTTAAAATGTATCTGTCGCGTTCTGAAGCAATCAGTCCATGACTTGCGCCACCGCCGTCTTCCAAGTGCGCCCCCCGTCGTTCGTCTGTACAATGCCGCCTTCCAAGTTTGCGGTTCCGTTCAGGCTCCAGTTTACTTCCCATCCTCCGCTGCGCCCCTGGACTGTGCTTCCTCTGTTGGGGCTGTCCGTGTACGCGAACCCCTTTCTGGGCGAGACGAACCATACGGAACTGACCCCAAAGAGCGTCTGTGAACTTCCTGCCTTTTGCCAAATGCGACCTGAGTTCCGCGTAACGTACAGAATGCCTTCATTCCGACCTGAATTCGCGACGGCGTAAATCGCTCCGGTTTTCGAGACGTCACAGATGATCGGTTGGTTGGTGCGCAAGAACGCTGCCGACCCGGTTGCGTGCCAATGTACGCCGGCATCGCTAGTCTCGAAAATCGTAGTGAACGTTCTACCCCCTGCGTTCACCTGATAGGACACCGGCATGACGCCCCGTGATGGACTGAAAAAATACGGGGGAAACAGAGTCGCCATGTAACCTTTTTGTTTCATGGGGGCTGGCAACGCATGATACCGCCAGTACGTTCCGCCGTCTCTGGTCACGCCATAGTCCGTCGTACTCGCGACCGGATTCATCCCCGTAATCCATGCGGTCAGTGGTCCGGTGAACGAGTAGTTCGCGTAGGCTGACTCCGGGACAGCATGTGGAGTGGCCGAAGAAGAATTGGAGACGAGTTGCCAGCGGCGGCCGCCATCGCTTGTTGTATAGAGGTGCCAAATCATCTGAACCGTGGCTGGGAAGCCATTTGTGAGGAGCCAGCCTCGTGAACGGCTCACGAAGTCGAGATTGGCAAACGACTGATTATCGCGGACAGAGCTGAGACGAGCCCACTGCATGCCGCCGTCGTTCGTGAAATAGATGCGATCAATGTTCGTCTTTTGATCGCGCGCTACGACCCATGAACCTGTGGATGACAGGGCGTAAAAGCTCCATTGCCAGGAACGGGCCACTGGCGGAAGGCGGGTTTTGGACCAGGTCAATGCGCCGTTGCTGGTTGTCAGCAGAACCGGACTGCCGTCGAGCGCCGTGAGACCCCATCCGTTCTTCGCGCTGGTCATCCAAAGGGCGTGCAAAGGAAGTCTCCGTGACATAGCGGCGTACGCATGCGCCTTTGCCGATGGAACTTGAGAATGCGCCAAAGAGGAATAGAGGGTTGGTTCCAGCGTGATTAAGGCCGCCAAAACGCTTATTCCCAAATATATTGCAGTCGTCCGTTTCCCCATGGTTGCGTCACCTCTCCATAAAGCATTGACGTAGGGATGCGCCGGAAGGTTACAGGTCCTCGATACTTGTTTGCGAATGTGTTGTATGGACATTCGCAATGCGTTCCAGTTCACGGATGGCGCCACGATCCTGCCGCGCACCTTCCACCATCACGAAGCGGCGCTTCGTCGTTCCTGATCACTCGTCGAGGTGCCCCGCTATATACGTGCGTTGTGAAGTAAGCTCAGGTGGATCGAATAGAGGTATAATGGTTGGTGGATCGCTGCCGCGCAAAAACGCCGCAGTGACTTTGAACCGCTGGGCATGCGCCTTCCTACCGTCTTCTGACCCTCCGCCGGAGAGTGGTCTGCTGTTGCGCCGGGCTGTCCGCAGGCGCCCGCAATTGTTTGACGCACCATTTGGGAGTGATCGGGATCGCTTTCATTACCTTTGACCTTGACGGAACACTGGTGGATTCGCCGTTTGAAAGAATTGTGTTGCCTCGCGTGTGGCAAAAACTCGAAGCGGGCGGCGTGCGCGAACCTCGCGAAGCCATGATTCGGGAACAGCAGAAGCGGTTCGCGCAAGATCGGCGTGTGGACGCCTTTCACTGGGACGATCTTGTCATGACCATCGCCCGCGAGCAGGGGGTCGACTGGACGGATCGCCTGGAGGACCTGATGCGCGGAGAACTCGGAGAGCGCATCGGCCAGGAAACGTTTTTCGATGATGTGCCGCAGGCTCTTGACCTGTTGCGGGCGAGGGGATACCAATGCGGCATCATCAGCAACGGCTATGTGCGGTATCAGAAGGCGTTGTTTGATCGCATGTCGCTGACCCGCTATTTTGACGCTTTTCTGGGTCCTGACGTGCTGGGTATAGCCAAACCGGATCCGCTGGTGTTTGCGCACGAGGCTCTTCGTTCCGGTGTGACGATGCATGTGGGAGATCTCCTGACACAAGATGTGGCCGTCGCCAAACGCGCAGGGATTCTGGCGGTGATGGTTGCGCGACCGAAGCAGGTCACCGCGGATTTTGCCAGGCTGGCCGAGTATGCGCCAAGAGTTCGGCCGCATGTCGCACTGCGGGAAGGCTGGCTCCTTTCGCAGTATGAAAAGGAGCATCGTTATCTGCGCAGGAATATGCCACCCGAACCGCTGAACTCTGCCAGCGACGCGTTTCCCGATGCGATCGTGCTGTCTTTTTTGGAACTGGAGAATCTGCTCGAAGACGGTGCGCAAAAAAGCGAGAGATAACGCGCGTTGACAGCGTAGCAGTTGACCATGCCAATCAGTTGTGGTCGCGCTTTACTTGTAACGCGTGCTTTGCGACGAAACTTTTGCGCTCCGCTACCTGAAGGTTGGCTCGGGTTCAGAGCTTTTGTTCTGTGAGTTCCTGTCCCAACTGTTCTGCGCGCACGGTGGCGCTGCGCACTGCATGCATGACAGCGGTGGAGAACCCGTGCTGATCAAGCGCGCTGATGCCTGCAAACGTCGTTCCGCCTGGCGAAGTCACGCGTTCGCGCAAAAAGGCGGGAGACTGTCCCGAGGATTGCAGCATGCGCGCCGCGCCATACAGAGTTTGGGCGACCATCGACGACGCGGTCTGTTCAT
>JAJZCB010000061.1 GCA_021846285.1 Bacillota bacterium | reverse complement strand
CTATGCCAAATTTCTTCTACGCTCTCGCGCGTTTCGCAAAAATCATCCTGCTCGGATGCATTTTTTTGACGATGCTCCAGATGCTGTTTTTCCCGTCCATCATCAACCTCATGATTCTGGCTGGACTCGTGATAGTGCTCGTCACGTTTTTCCTGGGCGCACCCTGATCATTACAGGACAATCAACTACACTGAGGGACGCCACAGTCCGTTTCGGCGTTCCTGCCTCAACCGCGCCGCAGGATCGACACTCGGCGCCGTTTCAGGGAGGTCCGTGTTGGACGAACGTCGCTCCCGGCGAAATGGCGCAGGATCGTCATCCCCCTCATCACTGGGCACTGAGAACGTTCCCGCTGTCATTTGTGCGAACGATGAGGGCAGGTCAAATGCATCGGCGCCCATGTCACCATCGTCCAGTAGGGGCAGCACGCCGCCAAATGCCGATTCATAGAACTGTACCCGAGCCTGATCCCATTCACACGCTTCTTCAAAGGCATCCACAAAATCTTCTTCATCCCAGTCCCGACGCTGTTCATAGTAATATTCAAGAATGCGAAGCACGTCCGCAGGATACGCAAACAAAACTGCCAGAACGATCCGCTCTGCGTCAAACAATGGGCGTTCCTGCTGATAGGCGGCCAAAGCCTTTTCACACACGTTGCGGTCCCAATCAAATCCTGCGGCGTATCGCTGTATATAACTCGCCAGATCGAGGACCTGCGGCGCCTCGTAGACATGGCTATGGTCCAGCACGTACATGCCTTCTCTTGCACGCAGCAGATTTTGCCTGACCACGTTGCCGTGACACAATTCTCCCCGTTCCCACGCCCGCTCGCACAGCGTATGATAGTTTGCCAGCGGCAAATACGCCAATGCCCGCGCGACCTGCCTATCGATATCCTCGCGTTGCGCCAGAAACAATTCATCGAGTTCAGTCGCCTGCCGACGATCCAAAGCACATTCGCGATAACTGTTCAACTTCACCCTGGCTAACCCCCACCAGTAAGTCAGGTCGGCTCGCATGGGTTGCGCGAAAAGTCCCGGTTCCGCCGCCGCGTGCCTATGCCATGCGCCGAGAGTGCGCGCCGCCTCCACAAACTCGGCCTCATCGCCCAACTGCACCGCCCGTCCGGAAATCCGAGGCAGAACACAAACATCACCCGTTTCACAGCGGACGTATGGATCACCGTATTTGTTTGGCAGCATTCGGGGCACTCGCACACCCTGCCGGGCCAACCGTTCCGTCAGTTGGCGCACAGCGGCGAAATCCGGGCGCCCTTCGCGCATCCTTTTGACGTATACAGTTGCGCTGTCCGCTGTAACGCGAATCGCATTGCCAAACTGTTCGATACGCCGTGGCCTCAGATCGTACTCATCCAGAAGCTCCGGCTCTATGCCCACAAGGTGACAGAGTTCCTGCCAGTTCGGCTCCGCTTCCAAGTCACATCACTCCCGCCCGGCCCCGCCGTCAAGCGTCAACGCTTCATAGAGCGCAGCACTCCAGCCAGGATGCTCCTTTTGCCGACTGCGCTGATATTCCCCGACAAGTCCTGACACTGCGAAAGGAAACGCGGCGTAAGCCATGGCGCGACGATTTCTGTCCTCCGATGGGCCCATCCGTTCCCCATAGACAGAGAGCGCCTCCGGGATCCAATCATTCATCCCTTTTACATACAGTTCGCGACAGAACGTGTACAGATCCCACTCTGAATCCGCGCGTCTGAGATCGCCAAAATCAAGAGTCGCGACACGGTTCCACTGAGTCCAGGCGAGCCTGTCTAATCCGTACGCCCCGAAGGACAGTGAGTGTTTCGACTGACCAGAACGTTCCCGGGCGTCGAGCCCCGCCGAGTCCATCAGCGACTGTGCCAGATACGCCTTATGCTGAACTTTGTCGATATTGGCGCACAGCAGATCGGAAAACGCCGACGACGCGTTGCGGCACAGAACCCGCCCGTCATCCAGAGAAGCGAGAGCACTGCCTATCATCTCACTGACACGCGCTCCCGGTTCAGGAAAGAGGTGCTGGCAAGTTACCTCAGACAGAGCCGCGTGCAAGCATCCGAGATTGTCAGCCGCGGCCGCCACATCGTCTCTGGTCCGGGACAACGCGGCGTTTTTCATGTCATCGCTCACCGTGCACACGTAGCCTCGCTCAAGCACATGAGCATCGCCATATATGGTGCGGATATGCCGCGGCGTCCTGCGAAATCGCGCCGCCGCGAGTTCATCGAGCAGTTGACCGCGTGCGGCCACCAGACGCGCATCGCGGTCCAACCGTAAGATCTTGGCCCCAGCGCTGGTGTTCAGGGCGCACGACTGCGCATTGAGCCATTTCCAGTCGTATACCCGAAACGCGTAATTTGTCATCACGCCATGGAGAATGCTGTCCTGCTCCAATCGCTCCCCTCCCGCTTCATAAAGCGCCTGTACGCGCATCATCTAGCCGCATTTCAGGAATGCATAACAGGGATATAGAGCAAAGAGCCTTCGATCGAAGCATCCATGGACATTTCGTTCGCCCGCAACAGTTCCGCTACGCTGACGTTATAGTAATTGGCGATCTCTTCAACTGTCTCCGTAACCTGTACGATGCGAAATTTCATCGTAAATGACGTTTCCCCAGTCGGTATGTTCATTGTCTTCCAAAACCACTCCGCGGCGGTCAACGCAACCGGTTCCTCGGGAACGGCGGCATACGACATCTGCATGGCCGCTGGATCAACTGTTTCGACGATCTCCTGATGAGTCTGTACGGACACTTGCGCCGCGATCTCGCTGGAGTCCCTGTGGGCGTGCTCGACCTCTGCAGGAGGCGCTGCCTGTTCGACTTCTGGCTGGATCGGCGTCGTCGATGGCGGCTCAGGCGACTCCGTGCGCAGCGGATCACCGGAAAAAGGCATCGATGGGATCATGTCATCCATCCATTCGGCGCGCGGTGACGCGTCGGCGTCGGTATGTAATGATCCGTCGGCCAATCCCGGCGCGCTCGACTCTGGCATGTCTGGCATGTCTGGCGTCTCTGGCTCGCCTTGCGATTCTGCGCCGTCCAGCTTAGTGTGTTCAAAATGATAGGATAGGTGAGGGCTTCCGTCACCTGATGCATCGCCGTCCGCAAATGATCTTGCGGCGCTGACCTCAGGAGTGGTTTCAGGACGAGGCGGCTGACCCGTCCGAAACGGATGGAAACCGGATCCGGAGCGATGTTCCGCCGCCTCTTTCGCTGCCTCTTTCGCTGCCTCTTTCCCGTCTTCGGCAAAGGCAGGCGCGATTGTCTCGAAGGGAGTATGATTGACTCCGTGCAAAGCCCGGTCCGCCCCTTGCAACTGTTGCTTCCATCCGGACTCAGACAGGGAACTCTCGACCTCGTCAGCGTCCTCAGATGTCGCGTCGCGAGTGGACCCCGCCTCAAGAGCAGGTCGCTCCGTGTCCTGGTGATCCGAGAAGTGGCCAGTGGGCGCAAAGGTATCCCATACAGGCGGCGTTGACGGTTCCGTCACGGAAAACGGAGCCAGTAGATCGCTGTAGTCAAATGGTTGCGCTCCGCCCATATGGTTCGGCTGTTCATCGGCAGACTGCCCGTCTGCAGATTGTTGCTCTGCCGGCTGTCCGTAGGCCGCAAAGGGGGACACAGGGGCGCCTGTCAAGCCATTCGGGAACGCTGGAACTACCACCTCCTGGGCGCCGCAATGCGCCGCATAGCCGCCAGTTTGAGGCAATCCCTCCACCCGCAACACCGCGCGAATATGCAACCAGCCTGGTCCAAGTACGTCCACGGTCGCTTCGGGCACCTGCACCTGAACGCTGAACAGTCCAGCGGACTGCGCCGCCACCGGAACCGATAGATCAAATGGCATTCGGTGTTGCAGATGTTCGACATCCGCTCGCGGCGTTCCATCCGGCGGAGATCCCTGCTGGTTGACCTCCGAAAGCTGTGCGCCGGCGTCCAGATAGGCTGTAAACAGAATATTTCCTTCCAGATAGAGATCGCTGCCGCGCCGTTCAAACGTGGTGACTTCCGTGTGGGCCGCAAACTCATCCACCTGTTCATTGCCGCGAACTACGTCGATAAACACCTGCTGATCAATAAATAACTCAATGGCCTGCTGATTGTCTCGATCTGCCAAAGCAATCCCTCCTACCGCCATATGCTTCTCCCACACCATACGTCAGTAGGAGCCCACTTATGACTGAGGGTCTCTCACTCGCAGCGTGGCCTATGGTTGCAAATGGACAGAAGAACGACGTCGCAATGGCGAGGAAACGGTCTTGAGGCCTCACCGCGCCGCTCAGGCGGGTGTAGAGGGCGTGCGCACCGCGTCGCCCTGTCTTTCCGCTTCCGTGGGAACGCCTTTTGGCATCAGCAATCCAAGCGCCACACCGATGGCTGCCGTTGCAAACACCCACCAAAACGCGTGATCAATCCCTGCCGCCAATGTATGGGTCAGCGCCCGCAACTGCACAGCCCCGAGCCGGGCCCGCTCTGCCGGGTCAAGCAGCACATTGGTGACATCGAGTTTCTGCTGGAACTTTGGCGTATGGCCGAGTACTATGTGCAGACTAGCGAGGCGGTTCACAATGACGCCGTTCATCACGCTGCCCAGGATAGCAACCCACAGCGTACTGCCCAGTGTGCGGGCAAACATATTCGCGCCAGTCGAAACGCCGCGCTGTGCATAGGATACGACCGTTTGCACGGCGAGCAGCGATGTTGTCGTCGCACCCCCCAGGCCAAAGCCAAAAATCGTCGTAACTCCCGCCAACGCCCAGGGGTTGACGCCTGGTTTGAGCAAGAGGGCAAACAGAAGGGTGGCCGCAAGTGTAATAAAGAGGCTTACCAGACCGGTAAACCGATAGCCGCGACGAATGATGACCGGACCGGACAGAGTAGCTGCGACAGGCCACCCGATGGACAGGGTGGCAATGATCAGACCCGCTGCAATCGAACTTGTGCCAAGGACACCCTGAGCGAACGTGGGCGTAAACGAAGTGATGCCGTACGTAACGCCTCCCGCGACAAGCGCGATCAGATTGGCTGCCGCGATGCTTCGCCGCTTCATCAGATCAAGCGGAAGAATCGGTTCTTTCGCGCGTGACTCGCGCCAGATGAACAGCGCCGCAAATACCGCGAATCCCCCAAAAGACAGGTAACTTTGCGGGGAACTCCAGGCCCAGACCACGCCGCCCTGCACCAATGCGAGGATGAGCGATGACGTTGCGATCACCAGAGTGAGAGATCCCAACCAATCGATCGAGTGTCTCTTTTTCGTCAATGTCTCCTGATGGAACACCCACACGCCAATCAGGGCAAGTAATCCTATGGGTATGTTTATCCAGAAAATCCACGACCACCCTATCGTCTGCACAATCAATCCGCCCAGCGTCGGACCCGCCACGGAAGCGAGCGCCCAGGCGCTGCTGATATACCCCTGCACTTTGGCCCGCTCCTGCAGACTATAGATATCGCCGACAATCGTTGACGCAACTGGTAACACAGCTCCAGCGCCGATTCCCTGAACGACGCGCGCCATGATGAGAAAAACCATTGACTGCGACGCGCCGCAGAGAAAACTGCCTGCCAGAAATATCATGATTCCGACGGCAAACACCCGTTTGCGGCCGATCACATCTGATAGTCGCCCATAGATGGGAATCGTCGCGACCTGCGCCAGGAGAAACAGCGAAAATACCCATGCAAAGAGCGCGAAGCCCCCGAGGTCGCCGATAATCGTCGGCATCGCGGTAGCTACAATCGTGCCCTCCATGGCCGACAAAAACATCGCGATCAGCAGGGAGCCAAGCACCAGATTGCGCCGTCTTGGATCCACTCCCCATTTTCCCCCTCTTGTCGCCCTATCCTCGTTGAGTCACCTTCAACAGCCGGACCGCATTGCGACCGTATACGCCGTCCCGTCGTTCATCGTCGGTCATTTGTGGACTCGTCCACTACTGAGTCTGCATCTCTCCGATCACACTTCGCATGGCCTCCACCGTATCAAAAAGATGCTGGTCGGAGTGAACCGTTGATACGAATCCGGCCTCGAGTTGAGAAGGAGCCAGGTAGACACCGCGTTCCAGCATGCCGTGAAAATATGCGCGGTAACGCGAAGCGTCGGCGAGTTTCGCGGACTCATAATCGACCACAGTATGTTCCGCGAAAAATACGCCAAACATACTGCCGACCGCGGCTGCCTGTACAGGAATTCCGACGCGCCGCCCGGTTTCCAGAAACGCGTTCGCGAGCGTCTTTGCGGCATGTGTCAGACGGTCATAGGCGCCTTCGCGCTGCAACAGCCGGATTGTGGCCAGACCGGCCGCCATCGCAAGCGGGTTGCCCGAAAGCGTGCCCGCCTGATAGACGGGCCCCAGCGGCGCCACCATAGCCATAATATCCCCGCGCCCCCCGTAAGCCCCTACAGGGAGTCCTCCGCCGATTACCTTGCCGAGCGTGGTCAGGTCAGGCGTAATACCGTACAGCTCCTGGGCCCCGCCATAGCTCACGCGAAACCCGGTCATCACTTCGTCAAAGATGAGCAGGGCGTCATACGCCCGAGTGATGTCGCGCACCGCCTGCAAAAATCCACCCTGGGGCAGAACCAGCCCCATATTGCCCGCGACGGGTTCAACAATCACTGCGGCAATCTGTTCCCCGTACCGCTCAAACACGAGTCGGAGGCTGTCAATATCGTTGTAGGGAACCGTCAACGTCAGTTCAGCCACGGCTTCCGGCACACCCGGCGAGTCCGGAAGACTCAGCGTGGCCACACCGGATCCCGCGCGAATAAGCAGGCTGTCCGCGTGACCGTGATAACAACCGGCAAATTTGACGATTCTGGAACGGCCGGTAAATCCACGGGCCAGGCGCAACGCACTCATAGTCGCTTCTGTGCCTGAATTGACCATTCTGACGAGTTCGATCGACGGATACGCCCGCTTGATCTCTTCCGCCAATTCTGTTTCAAGCTCTGTGGGAGCCCCAAAACTGGTGCCAAGCTCCGCCTGTTTCGTCAGCGCCTCCACGACATCGGGGTGAGCATGGCCCGCGATGAGAGGGCCCCAGGACAGTAGATAATCGATATAATGGCGTCCGTCGATGTCAGTCAGCACGGCGCCCTGACCGCCGTGGATGAAACGCGGCGTGCCGCCCACCGCCCGAAACGCCCGAACCGGGCTGTTGACTCCCCCCGGAATCGCCTGTCTGGCGCGCAGGAACGCCTGCTCTGAAGACCTGTCCGCACTGTCGCTCATGTGGTTGCCCTCCCTGTGTACATTTACACCGATTCGCGCAAATAACGCGCGGCATCCTTCGCAAAATACGTAATGAGCACGTCCGCGCCCGCCCGCTTCAGACCCGTGAGAAGCTCCATCACAACCGCACGTTCATCGATCCAGCCCCGCTCTGCAGCCGCTTTTACCATGGCGTATTCACCGCTGACGTTGTAGGCGGCGAGGGGCAGGTCGAATTCCTCTCTGATGGCCCGAATGACGTCCATGTAGGCAAGGGCCGGTTTGACCATCAACAGATCAGCGCCTTCAGACACGTCCGACCGGGCTTCGCGCAGCGCTTCCCGCACGTTGGCGGGATCCATCTGATAAGTCCTTCTGTCGCCGAACGAGGGCGCCGAATGCGCAGCCTCTCGAAATGGACCATAAAAAGCTGACGCATATTTGACCGCGTAGGACAGAATGGGAGTTTGCGCGTATCCCGCACCGTCAAGCACCGAGCGGATGGCGGCAATGCGGCCGTCCATCATGTCGGAGGGCGCCACTACATCCGCCCCGGCCTGCACGTGGGACAACGCTGTGGCGGCAATCAGTTCCAGACTCTCATCATTGACGATCTGGTCGCCCCGAACGATGCCGCAGTGTCCTGCGGGGTTGTATTGACACAGGCAAACGTCCGTCGACACCAACATATGCGGGTTTTCGGCCTTTACAACCCGGACAGCCTGCTGCACGATCCCCTCCTTTGCGTACGCCTCTGAACTTCTCTCGTCTTTCACTGCCGGGATGCCAAAAATCATCATGGCCGGAATACCCAGTTCACTGAGAGTGTGCGTCTCGCGGCGCAGTTCGTCCAGGCTCAAATGATCCACTCCGGGCATGGAGAGAACGGGATGCCTGCCCTGTTCATGCGTGACAAACAGCGGGTAGATAAAATCCGTAACCCGAACGTGCGACTCGCGCACCATGTCGCGCAGCCCGGCATGGCTGCGCAGGCGACGGTGGCG
This sequence comes from Bacillota bacterium, assembly GCA_021846285.1. Taxonomy (GTDB): domain Bacteria; phylum Bacillota; class Bacilli; order Alicyclobacillales; family SLC66; genus JAKADD01. The sequence goes on along the minus strand of JAJZCB010000061.1, from coordinate 15,026 downwards.
GTCAAAGGACAGTGCCATATATGTATCCCCCTCATCGATTGTGATCCTGTCTGTGGGCGCGAATGTAATCCCGCAGCGCGGCGACCAGATCATCGCTGGTCGCCGCCGCGGCCGTTACATCTGTACGAATGGCGTGGTGCAAAAGCACGGCGGTTGTCTTTGGTCCGATCGACGCGACGAGCACTCCCGCCGGCAATGAAGCGCCTCCAAGCGTCTCGGCAAACGCGGCGACCGCAGAGCCGCTCGCGAAAGTCAGGACATGCACTCGCCCTGCCTGCGCATCCGCAACCAGGCGCCGCGCCTCCTCAGGCGCCCCTGCCGTGCGATATCCGACTGCCTCCACGACATCGCAGTCAAGGTCTCGGAGCGCCCGAACCAATTGTTTATCCGCCAGATTTCCCCGGACGAGCAGTATGCGTCGTTTCGCCATCCCGGTGTCCAGCACTATCTGCGCCAATTGGTCTGACGCGAACGCGTTCGGCGTGGCAAGCACGGTGATCCCGGCGGCTGTCGCGGCTGCAGCCGTTTGGCTGCCCACGCAGATTGCGGGCGGACACCGTTTCTCCGTACCCGTACCCGCCGCACGACCCGCAAGATAGGCTCGTACACCATTGGCGCTCGTGAACACCAGGGCGTCAACATCCTGCGCTAAAGCGCGGCGCAGCCCGTCCACATCTGGCGGCGCGGCGATCTCGATCAGCGGGTAAAGGAGCGCAACACCGCCGTGAGACTCGATCAGTCTCGCAAGGTCCTGGGACTGTTCGCGCGGACGTGTCACGGCCACCGCAACTCCGCAGAGATCCGCCGACACGCAATCACCCATGTTGACCTGTCGGCAGCCCTTCCAAAATGGCGCGGCCGCCCTGTGCCAACAACTGCTCCCCCAATTCTCGACCGAGCATGGCGGCGTCCGGACCACGCGCGGTGGCGCGTACGATGTGACGTCCATCCGGAGAACCGATCAGTCCGGAGAGCGAGAGACTCGCGTGATCCATGTGCTCTCGCGCAGAGACGCCTTCAGTTCCACCAATATCAACGCCGCCATAGGCCGCTACCGGCGCCTGGCAGTTCCCCCCCACAGTCGCCAAAAATGCGCGTTCCGCTTCGATTTGCCATGCGGAAGCAGGGTCGTGAAGAGTCCGCAACACGGCCAACAGATCCTCATCATCCAGCCGCGCTTCCAGCGCCAGCGCCCCTTGCCCCACAGCGGGCAGCATGTCCGCCAGGGCCAGCGGCAGCGCGGTGAGAACAGTTCCCTCTTGCGACTGCCAGCCGTCTTCCGTACACCACCCGCCCTCATTCCACCAGCCCATACGCCGCATGCCGGCTGCCGCCAGAACGATCGCATCGAGACTATCCAGTTTCTTGAGTCGGGAATCAATGTTTCCGCGCACCGCTTTGATCTGGAGGTCAGGTCGCGCAAACAGCAATTGCGCGGCGCGGCGCAATGAACTTGTGCCCACCACCGCGCCCTGCGGTAAAGTCGCCAGAGTATGCCCGTTGCGGCTAAGGAGAAGATCGCGCGGATCCTCCCTTTGCGGCACCGCGGCAATGGTCAGCCCCGGCGCCAGCAGGGCCGGCAAATCCTTCATGCTGTGAACGGCAAAATCAATAGCTCCGCGCAAGAGAGCATCTTCAATCTCCGATATGAAGAGCCCCTTTCCCCCAACCTGAGACAACGGAACATCCACGATGCGATCGCCTTTCGTCACAATCTCCTGCGTGTGCACACGCAAGTCCGGATGCCTGGCCAGCAGGGCTCCCACAACTTGCGCCGTCTGTGTTTTTGCCAGCAGACTGCGCCTCGTTCCGACGGTGATGGATCGCATGCCACATCCTCCTTACCAACGATGAATTTGCGACGTGAACTGCCCAATCACAAAAAAACTCAAAACGACTGCGAGGAAACAGATCAAGTTCCACCACGCGGCTCTGGAACCGCTCAGGCGACCTGTGCTGCGCGTGTACAGGTAAATACCGTACATGATCGCCAGCGCGACGGCGTACAGCGGCCTCGGATCCAGAATCAGGATATATCCAGACACGAGTGCATACCAGACCGACCCGAGAATCATGCCGATCAGCCACAGAGGCAGTCCCACAACCGCTGACCGATAAGCGTATAGATCCAGACGCTGCAGCGGCGGCAGACGGCGAAAGGGGCCGCTTTGAAACTGTTTGGAGCGCAGCGCCGAATCAGCCAGGAGATAGAGAATGCTAAATATTGAGGAGAGAGTAAACGCGATATAACTTAAGAACGCAACGCCAATGTGCAGTAGCAGCAGGTCTCCCTGTCCGAAGGAGACGTTCAGAGGCTGCCCGTGCGCAACCGTGGCAAATGCCACAAACAGAAACCCCAGACTATTCATAAAAAAGGTAAAATAGTCAATTCGCGACAGATAGTTCACCACAATGGAAACCGCGATCAACAACCAGGAAAAGAAGATTGTCACCTGCGCCGATGAAAAGAAGGGCAGCAGATGCTCCCGCTTGATCATGACTCCCAGAAACGCGGTTTCCATGAGCCATACAACACAAAGCATCGCTACCCCAAACCGGCTAGCGATGCGGTTGTCCTTCAGAAAATCGACGTAAAACAGCCCCAGTCCAATCCCATAACAGAGGAGCATCGCTCCATAAAACCCAGGCGACAGAACGAACGACATCGTATTCACTCACAGTGCCGGAAGAACTGCCGCGGCGCCTGAAGCGGCATTCCAACTCTGCAGTTTCCCTTCTCCTTCACCGCGGGCAAAACCGCGTTCCCGCATCCCGTCCGGCCCCGTCAAAGGCGAACCGGACGCCACCGCTGCGCGCGGGTCTGCCTGCGCCGCCTCCCCGTTCGGGGGTGATGCGCCCGAGAGCGCGAAGATCCGCACAAACGCAGCGAGCGCCTCTTCTCCGCCCGGTTCTGAAGCCATCTCCTTGATGCTCGCAATGGGATCTCGCAACAGTTGATTCACAATGCTCATGGTGTGTTTTTGCAGCATCTTTCGCTGCCGGTCATCGAGTTCGGGAAGTTTGTGCTCCAGACTCTGCATGACGCCCTGCTGAATGATCAGCGCCTTGTCGCGCAGTTCCGCAATAAGGGGAACCACTTCCTGTTCCGACAGCCAAACGGCAAAAGCGTTCACTTCCTGCTCAATCATGGCGGTCACCCGCACAGATTCCTGTTTGCGCTGGGACACGTTCGAAGCGACCACGTCCTGCAAATCGTCAATATCATATAGATATACATTGCCAAGTTTAGCGAGCTCCGGGTCGATATCCCGCGGCACCGCTATGTCAATGCAAAAGAGCGGCTTGCGCTTGCGGCGTTTCATCAGTTCGGCTGTCGTGTCGGCAGAGAGCACATAATTCTTCGATCCCGTCGAGCTAATGACGATGTCCGCCTCTTTTAAGGCGAAGGGAAGCGCGCTCATCTCAAACGCGTGACCTCCATAGGCGGCAGCCAATTGCCGGGCGCGTTCATACGTCCTGTTGACGACCAGGATCTTTCCGACACCCTGCGCCGCCAAATGCGTGAGAGTCAGTTCGCTCATCTTGCCTGCGCCAATCACGACTACGGTTTTGTCGCTGAGGCGATCAAACACTTTTTTCGCCAATGACACCGCTGCGTAGCTCACAGAGACGGCGCTCTGCCCGAGGCCCGTTTCGGTCTGCACGCGTTTGCCAAAGGTGACTGCGCGTCGAAAGAGTTGGTTGAGCAACGACCCGGTCGTTCCGGTCGCCTGCGCAAACAGAAACGCCTGCCGAACTTGCCCGAGAATCTGCGTCTCCCCAATGACCATCGAATCCAGTCCGCACACCACTCTGTGCAGATGCCGAACAACCGCCTGCCCGGTCTCGGCATAGGTATGTGCGCGAAAGGCGTCGGCGGGCAGGTTCGAGACTTGTTCAAGCAACCCGTACACCGCCTTGCGGGCCATCGCCGCGTCTGTCACAACCGCATAGACTTCCGTGCGGTTGCATGTGGAAACGATAACCGTCTCCACAATGGCGGACGATTCTTGCAATCGCGCAAGGGCGTCTTCGAGCTGCGGCTCGGGAACGCTGAAACATTCCCGCAATTCTACAGGGGCCGATTTGTAGTTGATTCCGACTAGCAGCATGTTCATAACGTTCATCTCCAAGGAAACCTGTCGCACTAGAGATAGAAAGATTGAGATCCGAATTGCCTTTTCTGGACAACCCGTTCTGTCGACAGTATTATACCACCACGGAATTCGAAATAAAGCGCAATTTTCCTTGACACTTGACGCTGCACCCCTTGCCATTCACAATGACGCCATGACAGTGTCGCACCTGCGTACGAGAGCCAGGAGGTTCCCCTTCATGAAACGTTACATCGCCGACGCGCTTCTCCTTGCCGTCACCTTCGTCTGGGGCGCCACATTCATATTGGTGCAAGACGCCGTCAGTGTCATCCCCGTATTCCCGTTTCTCGCCATTCGCTTTGGTCTTGCAGGGCTGCTCATGCTTGCGGTCAGCTTCATGCATCCGGCATGGCGGCGCGCCGTCGCCTCACTGCGCTTGTGGCTTTCCGGCATGGCCCTCGGCGTGTGGCTATTTGCGGGTTACGCGTTTCAAACCCTGGGTCTGCTTTACACCAGCGCCGCGCAAGCCGGCTTCATCACAGGGCTTTCGGTGGTGTTGGTGCCCCTTTTTGCCATTGTGCTGCTGCGACAGAAGCCTGGCCGATCCACGTGGTTCGGTGTCGCGATCGCGACAGTCGGTTTGTTCCTTCTGTCCTATCACAGGTCGACGGGTATCAACCGTGGTGACGCGCTGGTCTTCCTATGCGCTGTTTCGTTCGCCCTGCAGATTGTCCTTGTGGGCAGATATGCGCCAAAGTTTTCTGCTCTCCCTTTGGCGTCCGTGCAAATTCTGACCGTGGGAGTTCTGTCCGCCGCGATCGCGAGCGTGCACGCCGCGCAATGGCGCCAGGCCGCCCAAACGCTCGCGGCGCCGGTTGTTTTCAACGCCCTGTGGATCTGTATCCTGTTTGCCACGGTCATCGCCTACTTCGCGCAAACAGCGTTTCAAAAGTTTACGACTCCCACGAGAACGGCCCTGATCTTTGCCATGGAGCCTGTATTTGCCGCACTCTCAGCCTACCTGTGGGCCGGGCAAAGCTTGAGCCTGTCGGGGATGTATGGATGCACCCTCATCTTGCTGGGCATGCTCGTCGCCGAGATTAAAGGACCAAAGCGCGTAGTTCCCGACGCCATCGCCATAAACGCGCTCAGTGAAAACAATCATGACGTATAGGCGGCTATGGCGTTCCAGATCTCTTCGATCCCCAGACCCGTGTCTGCCGATGAGAGAATGATCCTGTCTGCAGCCGGGAGCTCAAGGGCAGTCCGGATCACCTTGCGATGCTTGTCATGCGCGCCTCGAGAGATCTTGTCCGCCTTTGTAGCGACAATGAGACACGGACGACCGATATGAGCAAGCCAGTTATACATCACCTCATCGTCGCGGCTCGGCGGATGTCTGATGTCGATCAGTTGCACGATCAGCGCCAGAGGCGTTCTCTCAATCAGATAACGCTCGATCATCGGTCCCCATGTCGCCTGAACTTCTTTCGACACTTTGGCATAGCCATAGCCTGGCAAATCCACCAGATAAAACTGTTCATTGATATGATAAAAATTGATCAACTGTGTTTTCCCGGGCTGGCTCGAGATTCGGGCCAGATGCCTGCGATTCAGCAGTTTGTTGAGAAGAGACGATTTTCCGACATTTGAGCGGCCCACAAACGCGATCTCCGGCTTTCCTTCCGCCGGACACTGATCAAGCCTCACTGCGGACGTTAGAAACGCCGCTGAACGGATGATCACAACACCACCCGCTTTCTAAACCAGCGCATTGCGCAGCACGGCGTCCATGTGTTGGACAAATACAAACTCGAGGTCATGGCGCACACTCTGTGGTATGTCTTCAATGTCTTTCTGATTGTCCGCCGGCAGCAAAATCTTGCGAATACCCGCACGGTGAGCGCTCAGACACTTTTCTTTTACTCCGCCGATCGGCAGCACGCGTCCACGCAGGGTAATTTCACCTGTCATGGCCACTCCTCTGCTGACAGGCCGCCCTGTAAGCGCGGAAGCCAGGGCCGTGGCGATCGTGATTCCGGCGGACGGGCCATCCTTGGGAATGGCGCCTTCCGGCACATGGATATGGATGTCATGGGTCTCGGTAAAGTCCTGAGGAATCTCCAACTCGTTAGCCCGCGAACGAACGTATGAGAGAGCCGCTTGCGCCGATTCCTTCATCACATCGCCCAACTGACCTGTTATGGTGAGTTTCCCTTTGCCCGCCACTGACGACACTTCGATGGCCAGCGTGTCGCCCCCCGCTTCCGTCCACGCCAGGCCCGTTGCTACACCCACCTGATCTTCCGTCTCGGCCACACCGTAGCGATAGCGGTATGCGCCAAGAAGCGACGCCAGGTTCTTCAGTGTTATGGTAACGCGCTTTTTTTCTCCCGCCACGATCATTTTCGCGGCTTTGCGACACAATGCGGCAATCTGCCGTTCCAGGTTGCGAACTCCAGCTTCGCGCGTGTACTCTCTGATGACCCGCAGCATGGTCTCTTCGTTGATCACGAGTTTGTCCTTGCCAAGTCCATGCGCCTTGCGCTGTTTGGGCAGCAGGTAGTCGATGGCGATACGCAATTTCTCCAACTCCGTGTAGCCCGACACATAGATCGTCTCCATGCGGTCAAGCAGTGGCTGGGGAATACTATGGACCGTATTGGCGGTTGTAATGAACATCACCTTCGACAAATCATACGGCAACTCAATATAGTGGTCGCTAAAAGTGTTGTTCTGCTCTGGATCCAACACTTCCAGCATCCCCGCGGCAGGATCGCCGCGAAAGTCCGAAGCCATCTTGTCGATTTCATCCAGCAAGAAGACAGGGTTCAGTCTGCCTGCTGTTTTCATGCCCTGAATAACCCGACCCGGCAAAGCGCCCACGTAGGTTCTTCGATGTCCGCGAATTTCCGCTTCATCGCGCACACCGCCCAGAGACACACGCACAAACGTGCGGTCCAACGCCCGCGCTACAGACTTGGCCAGTGAGGTCTTCCCTACTCCAGGCGGGCCGACAAGGCACAGAATGGGTCCCCGATGCTCACCGACAAGCTGTTGCACTGCCAGATATTCGATGATACGCTCCTTGACCTTCTCAAGTCCATAATGGTCTTCATCCAGTACACCCTTCGCGCGCACAATGTCAATCGGAGCGGCCTCGGCAGGTCCCCACGGAAGCGCGAGCAGCCAGTCCAGGTATGTGCGAACGACCGAGCCTTCCGCAGACGACTGAGGCATTTTTTCGAGGCGCTCAATCTCCTTTTCTACGCGCTCTTTGACGGCGTCCGGCAGAATCCGGGTCTCCAGTTGCTCCCGCAGTTCCTCGACTTCTCCCAGACGCCCCTCCTTGTCGCCCAATTCCTTTTGGATCGCCTTCATCTGCTCGCGCAGATAGTACTCTTTTTGTGTACGCTCCATTTGCTTGCGCACACGCTGACTGATTTTCTTTTCGAGCTCCAGAATCTCCCGTTCATCAGACAGAATTTGCAGCAGTGTTTCCAGTCTCTGCGTTACATCGACCGTTTCGAGAATGGCCTGCTTATCCTTCATTTTCAGCGACAGATTCGACGCGATGGCGTCCGCCAGACGCCCGGGATCCTCGATGTCCGCCACGGCGGCGTGAATTTCTGGGCTGTGCTTCTTGGATAGTTTCAGGAATTGTTCAAACTGCTGGATCACCGCGCGCACCAAGGCATCGACTTCGGGATTCCGGCGTTCCGTTGCATCGAGCATCGCAGCCTTTACCTCAAACCATTCGCCATCCGTCACAAACTCCACAATTCGCGCGCGTTTTAATCCTTCAACAAGAACTCGAATCGTACCATTGGGCAATTTCATCATCTGTTTTACGCGAGCGAGTGTTCCGATCGCGTAAATCTCGTCCTGACTCGGATCATCAACCTGCGTGTCGATCTGTGTCGCCAGCAAAATCAGATGATCCTCGACCATCGCCTTTTCTAACGCGCGCACCGATTTTTCACGACCAACGTCCAAATGCAGAACCATAGCCGGATACACAAGTAAGCCGCGAAGCGGGAGTAGCGGCAATACACGCTCCGTAGTCAAATCTGCTTGACCCATTGTTTGCACCCCCACATCCTTATCACTGTGCATTTTAGCGAACTTGCATTCCTTTGTCTAACGCAAAGCGATGCCATGACCGTTTGCCATAGTGGCATACCGTCATAGCATCGCCTTTGAACGACAGGATATTCAGACGCTGCCCTGGGCCACCGCCGACGTCTGCAGGGGCATGGCAGGTGCGTAGGCAGAACCGACTGGTTCCGTAACCACATCGCGCAGCAGTGAGCAGGACAGCACGTCCTCAAGACGGGAAGCCAACACAATGTCGACGTCACTCCACCGATGCAGGCGCTCCTGATCGTTGTCCGAGGGGATTACAACCTTGCGCGCGCCCGCAAGCCGAGCTGCCTCCACCTTGGCGGAAACTCCGCCAACAGGTCGAATCGAGCCGTAAATAGAAACCTCGCCTGTCATGGCTACGGTGTTGTCGACGGGGATTCCCGTGACTGCGGAGTAGATGGCGACAGCCATGCTGACTCCGGCCGACGGACCGTCAACCGGTGTGCCGCCGGGAAAATTCACGTGTACATCGTAGTCGGGGAGATTCACGGGCAGACAGCGACGCAACGCGGTCACGACGTTGTCGATCGAACTGCGGGCGGTGCTTCTGCGCCGCAAAACACGCCCACCGCCACCCAACTCCTCTTCGTCAATCACTCCTGTTACGGACACCGTGCCGTGACCGGGAACTCTGGCCACTACCGCATCAGCCTCCACCTCAAGCAACATGCCAGAGGAGGGGCCATATACGGCAAGACCATTGACCACCCCTACTTGCGGCCGTTCCGGAACCTTGCGCTCTGGACGCGGCGCAATCTGACTGCTGTGCACCACCCACTCCGCATCCTCGCGGGTGATCTCTGTGCGCCTCTCCGCCAGCGCGATGCCAGCCGCAATCTGAACAACATTGACTGCTTCCCGACCGTTTACAGCATGTCTGGTCACGACATCAACCGCCGCCGGAGTCATCGCGAAGCGAATCTTCTCAGAGGCCCGTTGTACAATGACCGCGATCTCCTCGCCATTGAGCGGACGGAAAAAGATCTCCAGACAGCGTGATCGAATGGCCGGAGGAATATCTTGCGGACTTCTCGTAGTGGCTCCAACCAACCGGAAATCCGCCGGCAATCCATTTTGGAACATGTCGTGAATGTGCAACGGTATGTTGCTGTCATCCGGATTGTAATAGGCGCTCTCGAAAAATACCCGACGGTCCTCCAGAACCTTCAGGAGTTTGTTCATCTGAATGGGATGCAACTCACCAATCTCATCGATGAATAATACACCGCCGTGCGCCTTGGTCACGGCGCCCTGTTTCGGTTGCGGAATGCCCAGGACGCCCATGGCGCCCGCTCCCTGATAGATCGGATCGTGTACGGACCCAATGAGAGGATCGGCGATCCCCCGTTCATCAAATCGGGCGGTGGCGCCATCGAGTTCGCAGAAGACCGCGTTTGCCAGAAAAGGCGAACCGGGCGCCCGTTTGGCCTCCTCCAGAATGACGCGGGCGGCGGCCGTTTTTCCCACGCCCGGGGGTCCATAGATGATGACGTGTTGTGGATTGGGACCACAGAGGGCCGCCCGCAGCGTACGCAACCCGTCCTCCTGTCCTATGATGTCCCCGATGCACGACGGCCGTGTTCTCTCTGACAATGGTTCAGAGAGTGATACGGTTCGCATCTTGCGCAACCGTTCCAATTCTCTCGTAGATTCCTTGTCCACCGCCACCCTGTTGTGTTGTTGGGAGCGCATCATGTTAAGAAAGTAGAGACCCACAATCCCCGCAAATATGACCTGTACAATCGCCAGCACAAGCAGGCTGGAATTCATCCGCATCCCCCTCCGAAGCTCATATGTTTTACTAAGTATGGCCAGGGCTGCGAAGAGTTAAACGATGATTCCAAAGCGCACTGCGGTCAGCATTCTCTCGTGTAAATCCGGATCGGCCCACCATCCGGGCGCACAAAAAAAGCTGCCGAAGGTTTCTCGGCAGCCGGATGGCCGGGTGATTCGTGTATTCAGAGAATGTGTGTGCTGTGCCTGCTCGCCCGGGATCGTATGCTGCGCCGCTGCTCAAACACGGCTGTGCCGAACTCGCCTCGGCGCAGCATACGATCCCGGCCTAGCATGGTTACACCTCATACTGGAGGCGCGGCAACAGCATTAAAGCATTAAGGCTGAGGTCTATTGCGTAGTTTCTTCTACGCGGTTTTCTCTACTTCGTTTTCTCTAAGCCGTCTCTTCTTTTTTCTTCTTCTTGCGTCCATCAGTCACCGGGCCGGAATCGACGACGAGCATCGGTTCTTCTCTGTTCACGACCGTTTCTCTCGTTACGATACATCGCTTCACATCAGAACGGGCGGGCAGTTCATACATCACCTCAAGCATGATGCCTTCGATAATGGCTCGCAAGCCCCGTGCTCCGGTGTTGCGCTTGATCGCTTCTTTTGCGATCTCGGACAGCGCTTCATCAGCAAATTCCAGTTCCACGGAATCCATGTCAAGCAACCGCTGATACTGTTTGACAAGCGCATTCTTGGGCTCGGTCAAAATCTGTTTCAGGGCTGCCTCGTCGAGCGCCTCGAGGGTGGTAATGACAGGCAGTCGGCCCACGAACTCAGGAATCAGACCATACCGCAACAAATCCTCGGGGAGAACCTTGGCCAGAATTTCTGACTCCTGCACCTGCGAACGCCCCTCTTCACTCGTGCCAAAACCAATCACCTTTTTACCCAGTCTGCGTTTGATTATGGGTTCCATACCGTCAAACGCTCCGCCGCAGATAAACAGGATATGACTGGTGTCGATTTGAATAAACTCCTGGTGGGGATGCTTGCGCCCTCCTTGTGGAGGAACGCTGGCCACCGTACCCTCAAGAATCTTCAACAGCGCCTGCTGAACGCCCTCGCCTGAGACATCGCGAGTAATCGACGGGTTTTCCGACTTACGAGCGATCTTGTCGATCTCATCGATGTAGATAATGCCCTTCTCAGCCTTTTCCACATCGTAATCCGCAGACTGAATGAGCTTAAGAAGGATGTTTTCCACATCTTCTCCCACGTACCCGGCCTCAGTCAGAGACGTGGCGTCTGCGATAGCGAAAGGCACGTTCAAAATCCGCGCGAGCGTCTGGGCCAACAGCGTCTTTCCGGAGCCGGTCGGACCAATCAGCAGGATATTGCTCTTTGACAACTCCACATCTTCGTTTTTTGCGCTCGTATTGATCCGTTTGTAGTGGTTGTACACGGCCACTGCGAGCGATTTTTTCGCGCGTTCCTGTCCGATCACATAAGAATCCAGGATGTTCTTGATCTCCGTCGGTTTCGGAATGTCTTTGAGTTCAAACTCTTCATCATCGCCGAGTTCCTCCTCGACAATCTCATTGCAGAGTTCAATACACTCATCACAAATATACACACCTGGACCTGCTACGAGTTTGCGCACCTGATCCTGGGTTTTCCCACAAAACGAGCACTTTAGCTGCCCTTTGTCGTCATTGAACTTAAACATGGGTAATCCCTCCTCACTTAAGGTCCGGGCGCAGAATCACCTCATCAATTAAACCATAAGCCTTCGCTTCCTCAGCGCTCATCCAGTTGTCGCGATCCGTATCTTCCTCGATCTTCGCGAGCGGTTGACCTGTGCGTTCAGCATAAATGACATTCAGCTTATGACGCGTCTTCAAAATCCACTCAGCATGGATTTTAATGTCTGACGCCTGCCCCCTGACGCCTCCCAGGGGCTGATGGATCATGATCTCGCTGTTGGGAAGTGCAAATCGCTTCCCCTTGCCGCCTGCCGTCAACAATAGCGAACCCATGCTCGCGGCAAGACCCACGCACATCGTTGACACTTGCGGTTTGATGAACTGCATCGTATCAAAAATCGCCATGCCCGCGGTGATTGATCCTCCTGGGCTGTTGATATACAGGCTAATGTCCTTGTCAGCGTCTTCGGAGGCCAGAAAGAGCAGTTGGGCCACAACAGAATTTGCTACGTAATCATCGATCGGGGTGCCGATAAAGATGATTCTGTCTTTGAGCAACCGGGAATAAATATCGTACGCCCGTTCGCCGCGGCTTGTCTGTTCAATAACCATCGGAACCAAGTTCATACACTAACCCCCCTATATCCCACGATGACGCCGATTCATAAGGAAAAAACAAGGCATTTTCCATATGCCTCATCATTTCCTGATCTCATTTTACACAATCTCAAGCCTGAACGCTATGGTCGACCAAGAACTCCACGGCCTTGCGCGACTGAATTTGTGACTTGAGCCCCAGCAAGCCAGGATCATTTTTTGTGAGCAATTCCTTGACGCTGTCAAATTCCATGCGCGCGGAATCGGCGATTTTTTGTACTTCCAGGTCGAGTTCAGTTTCCGATACTTCGTCATTCTCAGCCTTTACTACCGCTTCAATCACCAAAGCGGTCTTGACGCGTTTTTTTGCCTCATCGCGAAACTGATTGCGAATCTCTTCCATGGAGGCGCCGGTAAATTCCTGATAGGCGTCGAGCGGAATGCCCTGCGATTCAAGACGCGACTCAAATTCCTTGACCTGAGCGTCAATCTCCTGGTCGATCATCGGGTCGGGAATATCCACCTCCGCGGCGGCCACCACCTTCTCCAGCACTGCGGTTTCCACATAGTGCTGATGTTCATGCGCCTTCTGATGCTCCAGGTTGCGCACGAGATCCGCTTTCAGTTCTTCAAACGTCTCGAACTCACTAATGTCCATGGCGAATTCGTCATCGAGTTCGGGAAGCGCTTTGCGTTTGATGTCATGGACATGAATTTTGAAGGTCGCTTCCTTGCCCGTCAGCGACTTGACATGATACTCTTCCGGGAATGTGATAGTGATTTCCCTGTCAAAGCCCGCCTGAATCCCGATCAGTTGATCTTCGAAGCCAGGAACGAATGTGCCGGAACCCAGTTCCAACTGATAATTCTCCGCCTCGCCGCCCTCAAACGTCTCTCCGTCCACGTAACCGACAAAATCCATGACCAGAAGATCGCCTGGTTCAGCCTGGCCATCTTCGAGCACCCGTAGTTCGGCATGGCTCTTGCGCAGGTTTTCAAGCTCCTGCGCGATGACTTCGTCTGTCACCGCAAATTCCTTGTCCTCATATGTAATACCCTTATAATCGCCCAGGATCACTTCTGGTTTCACGATGACCGTCGCTTTAAACAGCAAGGGTTTACCCGCTTCCATCTGGACGATGTCAATGACAGGGCGATCAACCGGATCGAGTTTTGCTTCAATCACAGCCATGGAATACGCTTCCGGCAGTAAGATGTCAAGCGCTTCCTGATACAGGGATTCCAAACCAAAGCGCGCCTCGAAAATACGCCGCGGCACCTTCCCTTTGCGAAATCCCGGCAGATTTACCCGCTGAACCACTTTCCTGAAAGCGCGATCCAAAGCGGACGTCACCCGTCCCTCTTCAACCTCAATCTCAAGCACGCCTACATTGGGCTCCGTCTTTTCCCACTTCACGGCCATCAAAACGTCCTCCACTTCGTAAATGGCGTCTCAGGAGGGATTCGAACCCCCGACCCACAGCTTAGAAGGCTGTTGCTCTATCCGACTGAGCTACTGAGACGCAGTGTCCACCTCATGTAAAACAGTATTATTATAATGATCCGTCCATCGCGTGTAAAGCCTGCCGCGAGATGTTGTGCGAGATGTGCGCCGAGATGTCTGCGTCCCGATCGCCCCAGCCGCAAAGAATCACGACACGCTGTTGAAGCGACGAATCAACTCGGCGAGCGCGACCGTCCGATGGCTGACCCGCTGCTTTTCATCGGGGCTCATTTGACCAAACGTCTTTCCAGCGGGAGGATAGTAAAATACTGGATCATATCCAAACCCGCCCGCGCCCATGGGCTCCATGGTAATCTGCCCCTCACAGTTGCCGATCGCGTTCCATTCGCCCCGATCCGGCACGATCAGAACCAACGCCGCGACGAAACGCGCCCTGCGTTCGTAAGGAGGCACTCCTTGTAACCGTTCCAGCAACAGCGTCTGTCGATCCTCGTCGCTGGCTTCCGGTCCGGCAAATCGGGCCGAGTGCACTCCAGGCGCACCGTTGAGCGCGTCGACGACCAGACCCGAATCATCCGCAAGCACAGGCGTCTGCCATTTCGCAACCGCGAAGCGAGCCTTAATCAGCGCGTTTTCAAGAAAGCTCGCTCCCGTCTCCTCGGGAGTCTCAGCGTTGGGCGGCAGCGGCTCAATGATTGCCGCCATCCCTTTCAGTGAGTGTGCAAATTCAGATAATTTTCCGGCGCTGTGCGTCGCAATCACCAGACGTTCCAGCATACGCATGGCTCTCTCTCCCCGTGACTGAACCCCTGTGATTGAACCTTTGGAGCTGAACCCCTTCCTGCCACAGGAGAACCATTAGCGGTTCACTTTGTTTGACCGATCTCCGCACCCAAGTCCGCCAGGACCTGGCGCTGCATCTCGATCAACTGTAAGATCCCCATTTCGGCCAAGTCCAGAAGCGACGAGAGTTCAGTGCGCGAAAATGTAGTCGTTTCGCCTGTACCCTGAACCTCCACCAACTGTCCGCTCCCTGTCATCACCACGTTCATGTCAACACTCGCCGCCGAATCCTCACTGTAGCGCAGGTCCAGCAGCATTTCCTGACCCGCGATTCCCACGCTTGTCGCAGCCAGATAGTCACGCACCGGCAGTTTCGTTAACACCCCTCGCTGCCGCAGGGCGCTCAGAGCCTCCACAATGGCGACAAACGCTCCCGTAATGGCAGCCGTTCGCGTACCGCCGTCAGCCTGTATCACATCACAATCGATCCACAAGGTTTTTTCACCAAGCG
>JAJZCB010000060.1 GCA_021846285.1 Bacillota bacterium | reverse complement strand
GCGGGCTCCTTTCCCGTCATTTTCGCAAGAATGAGTCATGAATTCCAGGTGACAATGTCAGTGGGAAAAACGCCGACAGACAATGCAAGCAGCAACAGCGAAGCAGCGCGCATGGCTGTACACCGTGACGAGGAACCTTTGGAGAGATCGGCAACGACGTCAGCAGGTGGAGAGTCGTTGGTTGGAATCGGAGAAGCATTACGTTAGATGTTCTAGCGGGATGATGACTCAAATGGCGGATATCACGATCCGGCTCGAATGGCGTGACCTGTTGGACAGACTCCCTGCAAATCAGCGCGACATCGTCATTCAGCGCTACTGGCAGGGGCTTAACAGCCGTGAGATGGCACACCGTCTGAGACTTCCAGAGGCCACGATTCGCGCCCGACTGCGAGCCGCAATAAGGGTCCTGCGTACAGCCGATCATCAGGTGGATCTGGCTGGGCTTGTTCACCGCCCAACCGATCCCGAACACCAGTTGAAGGAGGTAAAACGAAAGTGTCCAAAATAATTCGAAATGTGAACATCCTCGACATGTCGAACGCGACCATGGAGAGTCTCGAAGGTATAACAGCCATTGAAAACGTCAATCTACTCCTTTACCATGAACGTCTCGTTCCCGCATTGACCAAGACGTCGCTGAGGAACGTCAATCTGTCCGTAGCAGTGCCATCTGGCGTCATGCTTGTAAATGGAAGCTGCGAACTGAACAAAGGAATCCTTTCCAGTCGTTCCGAGCCGCTGGCCATATGTGTGAACGGTCGCACGGTCGTACAACCAGATGTCACTGAAGACCTGCTGCACGATGGGTTGGGCTTGTTGCTGGTAAACGGGAAGATCTATTGTCCGGAGCGGTTGGTGGGTGAACTTACCAACAAGATGCGATCGCCTAACTGCAAAGTCATTCCGTACATGGATGATGCCGAACTCGTAATGCAGAACGCGCAGGTCAACAACCAGTTTCTGCAGTCGTTGAATCCCGGCACGAAGCTGGTCTTCATGAGGGCCGTCAAGATGACGGACGACCTCGATCAGGATTTGCTCCGTGAACGAATAGCGCGAGTCGAGTTTCTTGGCGAAGCTTATGTCCGGGAAGAATTCCTGACCGTGCTGAACTCCAAATTGCACAATCGGCATCGCTGTGAACTGAACGTGATCCCCTCGGGCGCACAGTTTGTAGACGACGATCTCGTTCTTGACGATCTCACAGTATCTCGATTCGATCAGGCGGATGTGTACATGACTGGAGACTTGAGGATTTCTGATAAAGTCACGGTCGCGGATCTCGAGAAATCCATCCACTCGCTGCATGTAGGAGGAAAGGTCATTTGTCGCAAGGAACTGAAGGTGTCCGTTTATCAACGTTGCGACGATGTGAACGTCTCATTCCTGGACTACAGTGGAAAGTTGCTCATGATTGACGGCGAATACAAGCTTACCAAGTCCGAATTGGTGTATACCCCAGAGAAGTTGGGTTTGGTGGTGTCGGGTATCCTGAACATCTCAGAAAACGTCGATCCGGAATTGCTTGCAGACAAAGTGGAATCCGT
The DNA here is from genome assembly GCA_021846285.1 of Bacillota bacterium. Lineage (GTDB taxonomy): Bacteria > Bacillota > Bacilli > Alicyclobacillales > SLC66 > JAKADD01. Next base: position 21,908 of record JAJZCB010000060.1, on the reverse strand, counting down.
CGCCAACTCTGGCATCATCAAAGGCACGGAGGAACAATGTGGGGTGATTCGGGCGAAGATGATCTCGAACACCGGGCTCGTGGAGGACGCTGACGATGAGGTCAAAGAGAACGCCGATGCTGGGTTCATCGGAAACATGAATATCCTCACGCTGTGATTTGTGGATTCACCAACGGCTGTTTTCCACAACTAAAAATGCAGAAGAACGCGGCGCTCTAATATACCGCGTTCTTAATATTAAGGCAGTGTGCACGGGGCGTGCTTCTTGCAACATTCGCACCCGTTAGTTCCACAACGGAGTCCATGCTCTATGTCGCCAACTTGTCCATTAACAGAACGCTTCGATCCTGGTAACTTCCTTGTAGTCACACATATAAGTGTTCCCATTCCTCTCTTGTCATAGAATAACGTATGCTGTCAGTTAGATTTTTGCTGTATTTGCGTAGTGTTCCTTCATACGTGAAACCACATTTTTCAATAACACGTTTTGATTTTACATTAAACGGATAATGGCAGACTGCCACGACCAATAAATCAAGTTCAGTAAAGGCGTATTCTAACACACGTTTAACCGCTTCTGTGGCATATCCTTTGTTTTGACAATCCTCTGATATGACATATTCCATTTCCCTGTAGAGATCATGTCTGTTAATATCAAGGAGACAAATCTCGCCAATTACCATGGTATTTTCCTTTAGGACGACGGCCCATGCTTCTTGGTACTTAATTGATGAGTGGATGTATTCAAGGCTTTCATCGATATTCTCATGAATTTTCCAGCCTGCGTTTGCTATGTCGGCGCTTTTACGAAACTCATACATATCGACAGCGTCGCTTTCCTGCCATTCCCGTAGAATTAGGCGTTCAGCTTCAAGTGTTTTCATAACGTACTCCCCCACAACTTATTGCTAATATGTACCTTATGCGAAATTTACTTCGTATCGGTTCACCCCAGATTGTTTTAGGCATTTTCCTGCCCGAATGCGCCGCCCTTATGCGCAATAAGGCGATTAGTCTTGCCACCCGGCTAATTTTAGCATTTCTTTTATAAATTCAGCCTTGCTATTGGTGTACGAGACACGGTCATTACGAAATCGTTGAGCCAGTTCTTGCTTTAGTTCACCGTACTCGTTTGCTTCGTCGGGGTGGCTTCTCAAGTAATCTCGAAACAAGATATGCCGCTTCAATTCTGCCTTGCTGGTCTCGCAAACATACAGATGATGTGGAGGTAAGCCATCCGGAGAAGCAAAGGCTTCACACCCTGAAATACCCAACTCACCTTGATGAATATAGCCAATGGATTCCAATCTCTAAATGGCGATAAGCACCTCAGCCTGGGAGCTGACTACAACATCCATATCGATGATCGGTTTAGCTGATAAGCCGGGAACCGACGTACTGCCTACATGCTCTATTGCAACAACGATGTCCGTAAGGACTGGAGTCACGAAGTTCCGAACCATTTCAAACATAGAAACCCAACTTGGATTGTATTCAACTATTCTTGTTGGTTCCACCATAAGTCCTCCAAACGTCAGTGTTCCTATACTCTTCTCTCTCTATGATCTCTCTGATGTCCAAGAAATGACTAAATCGCTGGCTTCCTGAAGATCAGCACCCGTTTGTCCCATATGATTCATATATTTTGTTCTGGGTGGGCAAGTATACGATCAGCCTTCATTATCGCTGAGTGTTTATATCCTCATTGCCATTGAAACGCAATATCCACAATGCTCCACCTAAAAGTAATGCGGCACAAAAGCCGATAGCAAAACGAACAGTTACATACTGTGCCGCTCCTCCAGCGTACAGCGGAGATACAAATCGCACGGAGCCACTTACTGTATTACTGGTACTGTTGAAACGAGCCAACTGGTGTTGAGGGGTAAATCGTTGTGAACTACTGGCACTAACTACAAAGCTCATGGACAGTGCACCATCAAAGAAAAACGTTCCAGCAATTGCCCAGTAGAAATTTTGGGAAATTGCAATCAAGAGCACTCCACTAGCAGATACAGTCAGTAACATGACGAGTAGAATTCGCCAGTTCCTGCGATGGAGCTTGTTCATGACAAAAACTCCAAGAAGGTCTGCGGCACCCATCGTGGAAAACAAGATTCCTGTTTGACCCGCGTTCATGTGCAGTTTCTGTTGAGCCAAAATAATGATTAAGAGTTGCATGGCTAACGTGATGAAATTCAGCAAACCACCGACTCCGAGGAGTATACGTAACAGGCTCGACGGAGCAATAAACCTAAAGCCGTCTACTGCACTAAGAAATCCGTGCATAAAGGAAATCGATTTCCGATTACGGTTTGCAATGGATGGTTCACTTGTTTGCAGGAACGCAACGCTCAAAAGCGACACCACATAACTTATTGCATCCACCGCAAGTGCCCACTGTGGACCCAAAGTAATAAACACCCATCCAGCGACCAAAGGTCCCGCCAGGGTACTAACAGCGTCAGCTCCTTCGATTAAATTGTAGACTTCCCCCAAATTCTCTCGTTCCACGGCACTACGTATTAAAAAACTGTACGACGTCCCCCAAAATGCTCCCGCAGCTCCCATCACTAATAACGCCAATGCAATGATCCATACACTGACTATTGCCCTCCAAGCAAGCATGGTTATGAGCATCATCGCAAGAAAACGAAAAAATTCCGAGGCAATTACAATGTTTCGCTTCGGTCTACTTTCCACCCACACCCCAATGGGAGTAGCGAGTATAAGCGGTGCCACCTGCTCACAAGCAACGACCAAACCTGCCTTCCAAGGGGAGTCGGTACTTTGAAGTACGATCCACGGGAGAGCAAGCTCCGAGAACCTATCCCCAAAGATTGAAACCAAGCGACCAATCCATAACGAACGGAAATTTGATTCTCTAAGAAGGCTATTTACCATGCTTCCTCCGACTTGACTACAGACTGTACTCTTCTGCCCGATTGCGAAGGTACATTGATCACGCTGCCATTGTATATCCATGCAGTTTGAGGGGCAATCCTGTTCCAAGAATCCGACACCGTTAACACGTGACGACTATTAATCGTTGTCTGGGTTCAATGAAAGCCAGTGAGTTGCATTATCAGGCACATGAACCGTCGAAAATCCTATTATCCGATAGAATTGGTCAGCCACTGGATTATCTGTCCTAAGGGTCAGTGTCTCATAAAACCGTTTTGCCTCCAAAATAACGTCAGAAACCAACCGTCTACCTACACCGTATTTCCGGAAATCGGGAAGCACGTATAGCCTGCGAACCCTGCCAACGTTACCGAATTGTGAATATGGATCTTTATTTAGTCCGCAGATTCCGACAACTTGCTCCAATTGGTGGGCAACGAACAGTGCCTCTCCGTCACGGTTGAACCGATTTGCTCCACTTACATAGTCATCGTAGAGTCGCCTTACAAAACGGAACCCTTCCCTTTCGCTTTCAAGCACCAAGGGGAATACTTCATCGACGGTTAAATTCCTAACCCGCGTAACACACATTTGCCAAATCGTCACCTCCCGCACTCGGTTCTTCTTAAGGGCTTCTACCCGAATGCGCCGCAACGGTTCCCATTCTACTGCATTTTTGCCCTCTTATGAAACCTAAATCATTTCTGTGCCAATTTGTTGTGATGTTGCTTTGGGGCTCAATTAAACATCCATTCAATAGTCAAGACCATCGCCACAAATGCCATAAAAATCATGAAAGAACCGCTGTAGAATTTCGAACTAAACGCAGCCTTGTTATCTGAATGCTTCAAGTCCCATAGGCTGTTTGATAACAATCCAACTCCGATCAAGAAGACAACGACGAAAAATATCATTACAACGGAACTCGTGATTCCAATGGACATGACCACACCTGCCTAGAGTTTTCTAACGAGAGATACCTGCCCGTTAATCCCACAAGGATAGGCAGTCTACACTACATAGTCAAGCAGAGTATAGGCATAAACCATGCTCACTTGTTTCGATATACGGCTATACGACCTCCCGTTTTCAAATACTCGTTGTACCAAACGTCTTCGATCCTTAAGACTTGCCAAGGGCTGTCCCATCCTTGACCGTGTTTTTGAAATATCAATTTGTTTGACACGGCGAAAGCAGCGTGACCTGCCACTCCATCGCCAGTGTACCAAACCAAAACGTCCGATGGCTGGACCAACGATAAATCGCCCATTAAACGGCACTCCGCAACTTTTACATATCCTTGCTCATTTAGTAATCGGAAAAACGGTTCTTGATGAAGCCACTGTGAAATGAGCACGCGGCTCTGTTGTCGATTTTGAGTGGCTCCTCCGCCTACAACCATTGCTATGGCTGCGGCAAAACAGTTCGGACCACTCTTATCGGTAAACGTGCCCGAGTATTCCTCAATGAGATCGTATGGCACCCCATCATGGTCACCGACGAATTTCACAGACCCTGTCGGTTCATCTTTGCGCCACTCGCGCAGCCACTTGAGAACCCACCGTGTGCGTATTTGTGGGGCGAACTCCCACCAATCCTCCGACGTGAGGAGGTAATACCACTTCCCATCGACAGTGATCGTATTGGTTTGTGGCTGTTCAAATTCGCTAAACCAATCGTTGTCATATACGTGACCTCGTCCGCACTCAATTTGTTGAGTCAGAAGCTTTCGTCGAACTTCGGGGCATAAGTTACCCAGTTGACTCGCGTGCACGAGTGCCACATAAGACTGCTTCGGAATTTCCAATGTCCAGATTTTATACAAGGACCCGTATTCCAACGCAAAGGTCGGAAAACTGGACGAAAATTCCTCATGGGTGTAGACAGCAATGCCATCGCGAAGAAGCATCCGCAGTATTTGGTCATCTTCAAAATAATAAACGTCGCTGTGAGGCACAAACCGTTCAATTAAACTGTTCAACGTAGTATCGGTGATCGTGCAATCGGAAATTTGATGCATGAAGTCACATCCTTTTGTAGATTGCATGGATACAAGCAAATTATCTGCAACGATAGAAATACATCCCCATCCGAAAATTGCTACATCGAAGCATTCATGAGGAGGAATTGTCGCGCGTCTGGCCTCAACCCCGCGCCGGCGTATGCGCGTGAACCCAGGCCGTGATCATCGCTATCACCTCCGGTGCAACATGCCCCGGCTGAAGATAGTCCGCGGGAGTGCTCGGTCCCGTCACAGGCACAAACAGGTGATCCAGCGACGGAAAGAGATGAAACGTCGCTCGCCTGTGGTGAGCCAGCGCCGTCTGCCACACGCGGAGATCGGTCGGCGGCACCTGGTAATCGCTCCCGCCCTGAAGAATGAGCATGGGCATGTGAAGAGCGGCGGCCGTCCGCGGAGCCGAGTAGTGCTGGTAAAACTGCCAATAGCCTGCGGGCAGATCGAATGGAAGCGCCGCATTCGGGGTCTTCGCTGTAAGTGTGGGGTTCAGCGCCCGCTGCACCTGGTCGGCCAACTGGCGCAGTTGTTGTTTCTCACTGGGCGTCAGAGGCCCGTGCAGTCGATCCAGATAACTTTCCTGCGGAACCAGATACGCGGCGAGAGGTTGCGTCGGCGCAGCCAACAGGATCAACCCCTCCACGGCGCGAACGCGCTTGGCGACAAGCGGCGCCACCGCACCACCCAGACTGTGGCCAAGAAGAAACACGCGACCGGACTGCACGCCGGGGTTGTGCGACAGCCACACGGCTGCCGCCTCCGCATCCTGCACGTCTGTGACTGAAGAGGTCACGCGCGACGCATGCGCCTGACCTTCAAACGCTGTAGGATTCACGTAGGTGGGTTTGTCATAGCGGAGCACCTCGATCCCGGAGGAGGCCAGCCCGTCCGCAAGGTCGCGAAACGGCTCTTCGGGTCCCTGCGAAACCTGTTCATTCATATTCTCCGGACCGGATCCCGGAATCAATACGACGGCCGGAAACGGCCCGCGGCCGACGGGCACGTCGAGTTGCGCCGGCACGCGCAGGTATCCCGAGCCAATGTTCACCTGTACTCGACGAAAGGCGGTCGGATGATCGTATGACGGAGTTCGCCAGACCGCTGGCCTCGATGCCGGGGGCGCTGGAGGAGCCACCAAGTGTAGTCCTGCGACGCGACCGGTTGAAGAAAAACTCCAGGCCAGACCCACACGGCCGTGTAGAAAATCGACCGTGACCACCGCCGTCCGATAGCCGTTCGACGTGACGAGTTTCACATTTCCGATTCCCTGATACGCCCCTTCCTTGCCGACGAGTTCATTCCACAGGCCGACGAGGGTTGCGGCGGAAACGGCCGATTTCATCACCGCGTCAAAGTGCTCTTCGACGGTCGCCGCGCGGCCGTCGGCCCACAGACGGGTGAGTTGCACAGCCTCGCTGCCAAGGGACGCGCCAACACGACTCGAACTTGCCAAGGCCGGAGGCGCTGCCGCCCCGATCAGTCCCATTCCCGCGGCAGAGGCGACAAGCACCGACCAAATCAAGCCTCCGGCCCACACTGAGGCCCATGTCCGTTTGCCATTCTTCATCCAGGGATCCACCTCTCCTCATCCATACACCCGTGCCTTCTGCGAAATAGATAATCAGTGGGAAAATAGCCCCCAGGCCGCTCGCCCATCAAAACAAGTGCACGGCCACGGGTGAAACCACCGCCAGAAGAATCACTGCGATCACCACCCATGAACCGGGATGCGCAAAATTCAGCGTCCATCCCACGCCAAATCGTTTGGGCACCCAGAACGCCGGATCGTCCGGGTTATAGTAGAACACCCCTCCTTTCCAGAAGCGATCGTCGTCGCGCGCCACGACCCCGGTCGGTTGCTCTGCGGCCTCGACCTGCACGCGGCTGCCCAATTGGCCCGTGCGGGCTACGATCACAGTCGTGACAACCAGTCCCAACACAGGGAACAGTACGATTCCCCACCCGCCGATCTGCAGCGATAGCACATCGAGCACCATCAACTCTGCCGTCAACAGCGACAATGCGGTCGTGATCCCCATCACGCCGGCCGCGATCACGATCCGACGGCGAAAAACCCTCTGCTGCACGGAACTGGTCCGTGGAAACGCGGGATCGAGAGGCGTGTGCATGCGGTTGGCAAACGCCATGGTCAATCCGATGATGACGAACAAACCCAATTGCGCGAAAAATGGGTTGAGCGCGACCGTCACAGACTTCCTGGCATACGCATCCGGTTGCCCACCTGGACCAAAGTGAGTCGGCAGAACGGCGGGAAGATGGGGATATCGCCACAGCGTCAGAAGCAAAGTGACTGACGCTATAAGGATCATCGGCAATATCCATAGCCACAGGCTCCCGGCGCGAGGCTGATCCGTGTCCGCACGCTCTGGAATCTCGGCGACCGCCGCTGCGCGCTGCCCCTCATACCACCCCTGTTTCGTCTTGATCGCGAGCAATTGTCGGCGCGTGGCATAGTAGACCGCATAGCCGAGGATGATCCAAAGCAGCGGCAGAAACGGCGAGAGAAGCATCGTACTGCCCGGCGATTGAAGAAGCCGGGACGCCAAGGACAGCAGCAACCCCATGGCAAGGCCAAGCACGACAACCCATTTGCGGTACTGATGGCGCAAGCGAACAAGGACGGGATCGCCTGCAAATTCCGGAGGGATTCGCACGCCAAACGGCACCGTCGACGGCATCCACCCCGGCAGCAGATAGAGGATCACCTCTATGGAAAGAAACACAGCATAAGCGAGGATTCCGTACGGAAACATCATGGCTGTCCGCCTCCTTTTGAACCGTTTTCGACCGATAGTCCGACGGTGTCCAGCAAACGGTCGACACGATGCACGATGTCCTGTCGGGACACGCCGCGCGCCACCAGTTCCGCAAGCAGCGTGCGTTCGCGATTATCCCATTCTTGCAAAAGCGCTTCGTTCATCGAAGGTTCGCTCACGACCGCCGTCTTCTTGCGGCTGAACTGAATGTACCGCTCTTCACGCAGGAGATTGTACGCCTTGTTCACCGTGTGAAAATTGATCCCGAATTCGGCGGCGAGTTGCCGTGACGACGGCAGCACGCTGCCGGAGAACATCTTTCCGCTGGCGATGGCGTCGATCACCTGGTCATGGATTTGCAGATAAATCGGTTTGTCGTCAGCAAAGTCAATCGAAATGAACACTGCCTCACCGCCTGTCATCTGTTCTATATCGTATATAACACATAACATTGCGCGTGTCAAGACGCCGCATCTTGCGACAGTGCTGATGCATGAGTTCCTCCTTGGGGTCGCCAATGTCTGACGCATATAGCGCAACACAAGAAATAGTCAAAAGTCATGTTATGACTTGAATGAAACATGGTAAACTTGATACGGGCATGGGCACTACGTGGTTTCAGCGAGAGGAGGTAGAGAACATGGCGTCTCCAGAGAGAATACGTGCCATTCCGCGCGAACCTGGTTTCCTATTGGTCGACGACGAGAAATTGTACTATGAAACGGTCGGCGCGGGTGACCCTGTAGTCTTTTGTCACGGGATGGGGGGCAACGGCGGCATCTGGTATCAACAGGTGGCTGCATTCGCAGGCCAATATCAAGTCGTCGTCTGGGACCAACGTGGCTTCGGCAGATCGACAGACAATGGGCGCCGATGCAGTCCAGTCACCGCAGTGCAGGATTTGCGTCGCCTGCTGGATCATCTCGACATTGATCGGGCTCATCTCATAGGTCAGTCGATGGGTGGTTGGGCGGCATTAGGTTTTGCGGTGGAAGCGCCTGATCGAGTCCGCTCCCTCACATTGGCTTCCACAACCGCTGGAATTCCCCTGTCGCCAGAAATCGTCCACAGTGCTGCACAGAAACTCACCACCGTCCGACCGGAAACTCAGTTGCTGGGGCAACACCCAGCCATAGACGAGCGTCTGTCCGAACGAGATCCTGCGCTTTCCTACCTCTACCAAGTGCTCGGCAGTTTTGGCGCAGAACGCTCCAATGCAGCCATGATGACGGAGCTTCTGGCAACCGCGTATGATTCTGACCGGATTGCCAAGGTTGATTGCCCAGTTCTGTTCGTCTTCGGTGAGAATGACCAGACCATCCCCGCACCACTGATCAAGGTTTTGGCCGCATCTGTGCGCGGAGCGCTGACTGTAGAAATTCCCGAGGCCGGACATTCACCATATTTTGAATCGGCGTTTACATGGAACACCATCGTGAAGCGCTTTTTGGAGAGCCGGGCCGCTCCCTCTTCAGAATCACTCATCCGTGGGCTGTGGTGAACGTTGCCGACAGATGGGCCTGATTCTGTGATCACGACGATGCCAGAGCAGCAAAGCGGGTTGGTCATCGCGACCGACCCGACGGAAACTTCTTCCTGCTGTAGTGTACTTGTGTACGGTGCGTATCGGCACAAATTTACTACATCGGCATTGATGACCGTTTTATCAATCCCGACCTCAACGACCGCCGGATTCATCGGATCACCGCGGTTTAATGCCAGCCGTCCAGACGCACAGTTCCGCCGAAAGCGCTACGTTGACGCAGCGCTTCATACAGGACGACCGTGGCCGCCACCCCCGCATTCAGTGACTCGGCGTTCCCCGGCATCGGCACCGACAGACTGTCGTCAGCCTGTGAGCGCAACTCTGGCGACAGTCCATCAACCTCGCTGCCAAACGCAAGCGCAAGCGCGCCGCGCAGATCTGTCTCATAGAGTGATCGCTCTGCGTGCGCATCGGCGCATACCAACCGATAGCCTTGCTGACGAAGCGCATGCGTGAGGCGATTCCCTTCCACGTTCAAAACGGGGAGATACGCGAGAGCGCCCATCGCCGCGCGCACCACCTTCGGGTTATAGAGATCGACCGAGTTTTCCGTCGTCACCAAAGCACGTGCGCCGACGGCCGCCGCAGAGCGGATCAGCGTTCCCAGATTGCCGGGATCTTTTACCCCGTCCGCCACGAGCACCACATCGGCACAGGCCGGCCGCGCTGTGACGCCGATGCTCCCCTCATGGCGCACCGACCGCTCGAAACCGTCGGCCGCGTCTTGGCGAATAGTCCGATGGAAGCCGCCGACGGCATGCCCCAACGCAAAACCGCCGCCTGCGTCATGACGACCCAGGATGTCCAGGATGTCCGGCGTGACGATGCGCGCAATCGCGATAATTCCCTGCGGGTGTTTCGTATCGGCAATCTGCGCAATCAGCGACGCGGTCAGTTCATAGACAGGCACACCGCGCTCCTGACAGATGTCAGCCAGTTCCGCGATGTCTTCGCCGCGTCCGGCCATGGAGTCAAAGAGCAAAGCCTGCAGAGGCGCTCCCCGTTCCACGTAGACCGCGACACTGCGCAGCCCCTCAACCAGATAGGCGCCTGACTGTTCCCGGTATTTGCGTTCTTTGAGCGCCGCCCACGCCTTGACGCGCGGATTGCCAGACGATGTCAATAATTCCAAAGTGCACTCCGCCTTCCCACAGCGCCCCATCGGTCAATCAGCCCATCCAGTGGAATGCGCGGGCAGTTCGTTCAATCCCGCAAAACCGCCCCCGTGTTGGCGGACGTGACGAGCCTTGTGTACCGCGCAAGCCAACCCCGCTTGACAGAAGGTTCAGGAGCGCGCCAAGCCGCCAGGCGCGCAGACAGTTCCTCTTCAGACAGGCGCGCCTCGATCAGCCGCCGGTCTGTATCGATGACAACCACATCCCCTTCGCGCAACGCCGCGATTGGGCCGCCCGCCGCCGCTTCGGGTGAAATATGGCCGATGCTGATGCCCCGCGTCGCACCGGAGAACCGCCCGTCCGTAATCAACGCCACGTCAGCACCCAGGCCCATCCCGACGATGGCCGAGGTCGGCGCCAGCATCTCCGGCATGCCCGGCCCCCCCTTCGGCCCTTCATACCGAATGACGACCACATCGCCTTTCTTGACCCGCCCCGCCTTGATGCCCTCCGATGCGGCTTCCTGCGATTCAAAGATCACGCACGGCCCCTCAAAATGCGTGACGGCCGTCGCCCCGCTCTTGATCACGGCGCCGTCTGGAGCCAGGTTGCCCGTCAGGATGCGCAGACCGCCCTCCTGACTGTACGCCTCCTCCAGCATGCGGATCACTCGGGAATCCTCAACATCGGCCGCAGCGATGTTCTCTCCGAGGGTCTGACCGGTGACGGTCATGCAACTCGTGTCGATCAATCCAGGGCGCCGCGACAATTCCTTCAAAATCGCCGAGATGCCCCCCGCGCGGTCCACATCTTCCATATGCCACTCCGAAGCGGGGCTGACTTTGCAGATTTGCGGAACCCGGCGCGAGATCTCGTCGATGCGCGCCAGCGGATACTCTACCTCCGCCTCATGCGCCAGGGCCAGTGTGTGCAATACGGTGTTGGTCGACCCGCCCATCGCCATATCGAGCGTAAACGCATTGTCAAATGACGCCTGTGTCACAATATCCCGCGGTTTGATCTGTTCTGCGATGAGATGCTTGAGGTGCGCCGCCGACCGCTTGACGAGTTCCTTGCGCAAAGGCGATACGGCGAGGATGGACCCGTTGCCAGGCAGCGCCAGACCGAGCGCCTCGGCGAGGCAATTCATCGAGTTGGCGGTGAACATGCCCGAACACGAGCCACAGGTCGGGCAGCCATGCTCCTCAATGTCCTGCAACTCCTCCTCTGACATCCTGCCCGCCTGGTACGCGCCCACGCCTTCAAACACAGAAACCAGGTCCACCGTGACGCCCTTCGACGTCTTCCCGGCCTTCATGGGTCCTCCAGAAACAAACACGGTGGGAATGTTGACGCGCAGAGCGCCCATCATCATGCCCGGTGTAATCTTGTCGCAGTTGGGGATACAGATCAGTCCATCAAACCAGTGGGCCTGCGCCATCGTCTCCAGCGAGTCGGCAATCAGTTCGCGGCTCGGCAGGGAATAGCGCATGCCGATATGCCCCATGGCAATGCCGTCATCGACGCCGATGGTGTTGAATTCAAACGGAATCATCCCGGCCTCAATCACCGCATCCCGCACCAGACGACCAAACTCCTGAAGATGAATGTGCCCTGGAATGATCTCCACAAACGAATTGCAGATCCCGATGAATGGTTTGTCAAAGTCGGTGTTTTTCAGTCCGGTCGCCCGCAACAGACTGCGGTGCGGCGCCTTGTCAATCCCTTTTTTGATCATGTCGCTGCGCATGCAGTTCTCCCCGCTCTCTCTCCCGCGCCCAGGCTTTCTCTGTGCGCATTTTTTGACTATTGTAGCTTTCTTTCCGTCATTACACAACGGGGGTCAGTGGGCTCTCGCCCGTCAAGACGGCGCGCACGTTGGCCGCAGCAAGGTTCGTCATCGCTGTGCGCGCATGGATGCTCGCGCTGCCGATGTGCGGCAACGCTACAACATTGGGCAACGTCAGAAGTGGATGATCTGGGCCGACCGGTTCCTTTTCAAAGACATCCAGTCCCGCGGCAAAGAGCCGCTCCGCCTTTAACGCCTCATACAAGGCAGCCTCATCGACCAGCGGACCACGCCCCGCATTGATCAGACAGGCCGTCCGCTTCATCAGAGAGAGTTCCCGCCCTCCAATCAGATGGCGCGTAGCGTCCGTAAGCGGTGCGAGCAACACCACGAAGTCAGACTCCCGCAGCAAGTCGTCAAGAGACCTGTATGCGACTTCGAGGCCAGCTTCCGCCTTTGGATTCCGGTTGCGATTATGATACAGAACCCGCATCCCAAACCCAAGGCCACGCTTCGCTACTCCCAACCCGATCCGTCCGAGTCCAACAATGCCCAGCGTTGCACTGTGGACGTCCTGCCCCGCCATGAGCATCGGCGCCCACGTCTTCCACTTCCCTTCGCGCAAATACGCGGAAGCTTGCGGAATTCTGCGCGCCGTAGCCAGCAACAGGGCGAACGCCAGATCCGCCGTGGTCTCCGTCAGCACGTCGGGCGTATTGGTGACGATGACGCCGCGCGTTCGCGCTTCCTCCGTGTCGATGTTGTCATACCCCACCGCCACATTGGCCACGATTTTCAGATTCTTTCCTCTCGCAAACACCTCGGCGTCGATGCGGTCCGTCAACATCGTGATCAGCGCATCGGCCGAGCGAACCTGCGCGAGCAATTCTTCCCGCGACACTGGCAGTTCTTCAAAGTTCCACACGGCAATCCTGGATACGTCTCGCAAGATATCCAGAGACTGCGCAGGAACAATCCTTGTCACATATGTGTTCCATCGCATAATCGCGCCACCTCGCAGGCCACCGGAACATAGGGCGTTTCTCACATTGTAACCGACCAGCGCTGCGCTCGCGGCAGCCCTGTCAAGGTCTGACGGCGTTACGATCACGACGTATTCAGGTCAACTATGGTGGGCACCCCCAGCGGTCTGCCAGTATCCCGGAACGCGGGTCAACCCTGGATACTGGCAGACCGCTGGAACCATGACTGCAGCGCATAGACGCGCGCGAACCGACGTCCTCTCTGCCCATCGACCATAGCGTTCCCGCACGCACAGAAGGCCACGCCTGTCATAGGACGCGACCTTCTGTACATAAGCTCCTCACCCTTTTAGGGCGCGCAATTCGATTCTACAGTTTGCCCTTGGCTACGGACGCCAACGCGGTGAAGGCGCCCGAATCATTGACGGCCAGTTCCGCCAACATCTTGCGGTTGACCTCAACGCCAGCCTGTTTCAAACCAAACATCATCTTGCTGTACGACAGACCGTTCAATCTGGCTGCCGCATTGATCCGTTGAATCCACAGGCGTCTGAAATCCCGTTTACGCACGCGACGATCCCGGTACGCGTACATGAGCGATTTCATAACCTGTTGGTTGGCTGTGCGAAACAGTCGGTGCTTCGACCCGAAATAGCCCCGGGCGAGCTTCAAAATCTTCTTGTGACGGCGGCGAGTTATCGTACCGCCTTTGACTCTTGGCATGACAAATCCTCCCTAGCCTGCATATCCGGGTTAGCCAGCCTTCTCGCATGATCGGCGTCTCGATTGACTCGGATATTCATATTTTGATGGTGATTGGCAGACGCCAATCATGCGGGTCTAAAGCCGGAATGGCTCTATAGATAAGTGATCAATTGTTTAATGCGTTTGACGTCGCCCGCCGCCATTGTCGTAGAATGTCTCAGTTGACGTTTGCGTTTTGGCGACTTTGACACAAACAGATGACTCGTGAACGCATGGTTGCGCTTGATCTTGCCAGACCCTGTCTTGCTGAAGCGCTTCGCAGCGCCACGGTGCGTTTTCATCTTTGGCATTGCATACCCTCCAACACTTGCGACCGCATCAGGTGCGGTGCAGTGAATTTTCCCCGCCTGCAACATCCTCGACGCGCATGGCGCAACAACCAGGCGACCGCGCGCCGCCCATTCCCTCTACGACGATTTTTCGACGTTGTGACGAGGGTTCAAAATGATGATCATACTGCGCCCTTCGAGTCTCGGCGCACGCTCAAGAACACCATACGATTCGAGTTCCCGGGCCATCTTTTCAAGCACAGCCTGACCGATGCCTGGATGTGTGATTTCACGACCGCGGAATCGAACCGCCGCCTTCACCTTGTCGCCTTCCTGCAGAAACTTCATGGCCGCCTTGACCTTGGTCTCAAAGTCGTGATCCTCGATATTTGGGGTCATGCGAATTTCCTTGATCATCACCACTTTTTGATGCTTCCGGGCTTCTTTCTCTTTCTTGCTTTGCTCGTATTTGAATTTGCCATAGTCCATAATTCGGCACACAGGCGGTTTCGCAGTTGGAGCCACGTTGACAAGATCGAGGTTCTTTTCAGCGGCAATGCGCAGAGCGTCACGCAGACTGACGATGCCCAGTTGACCGCCAGTTTCGTCAATCAAGCGCACTTCCCGCGCACGGATCGCATCGTTAATTTGCACATCATCCTTGCTAATTGCACAACACCCCCTGATAGTGATCGTATTTCACATAGACGCCAAAAGCGCGGTGCCAGCCCGCGCTCTCTCATTCACTCTAAACATGGCCTATCACACAAATCTGATGCTCCATGCGCAGGTGAACCCATGGACACCGTCGAGACAACGGATCGCGGGGTGAGAAGCGAAGGCCTCTGCTTATCTGCAAATTCTTGTCACAGTATACCTTACTGTCTGGCAATTTGCAACCCGCCGCGCGCAAGTACACCAGTGTCCAGAAACAATGTGCGTGCTCTGGCGGGATCGTATCCTGTGCCGCTTCTCAGACACGGCTGCGCCGAACTCGCCTCGGCGCAGGATACGATCCCGCCAGAGCGAGTTTTTCATCTGCTGATGCGCCGCGCAACGATGAGATTTTGCTTCGCAAAACTCAGGCATGAAAGTCTATCCCAGTCGTTCGATTAAATCCGCTAGTCTCGGAACAACGTTGTTCGTCGCGAATTCTAAAGGGGCTGAAGAATGCATTGGCTTATCCTGCATAATCTTCTGTAAGACAGCGACAATTCCCTGGATATCATCATGACTGCAAATGGAATGTCCGTATTTTCGGAGGATTTCAGATGTGGTTCCTTTTTGGTCAGTGATTGCAAATATCGGTTTTGCCGCTCCCAGGTAATCAATCAATTTTGACGGAAGAAAAATGTTAACGCCATTTGGTGAGGGGGCGTCAATTAACAGCAGCACGTCCGTCTCCCTCATGGACCTAAGACTCTCCAGGTATGACATCTTGTCAACACGAATGGGGATTGGAGAATTCCGCAACAGGTCGTTAAACTTCGATTCCACGTTGCCGACAAATTCAATCTTGACACGGCGCGCCAGATCCGGATCACTTTGCGCAAAATAGCTCAGTGCCCGAATGAGCGGTTCAGGACTTCGAATGCCGTAGAGTTCGCCAAAGTAACGCAACACAGTGCTGCGATCGTCAGAGTTACTAACAGAAAATCCATCTCCGTATAGTTCCGGTGTATAGTGATGCGGCAATATCATGCTCTTTGCATGGACGTTCAACTGCGGATATGATTTTTCATAAATAGCGCTTAATTCCTCTGTCGGAAAAATAAGCATATCAGCGTCTCTTACGACACACTCTTCCCAGCGCTGGTCGCTCTTCTGGCGCAGGCGCGTTCGTTTTGTATGATAAGGATTGTTTGCCCAGGGGTCGCTAAACTGCGCGATCCACGGCTTGTGTATCATTTTTTTAATCTTCCATGCCATGATATGACTGGCTCCCGGCTGCGAACGGCTGTAGACAACATCGAAATCGTGCTGAATCCACGGAGATTCTCTTGTAAAACTGCTCCACAGGATATGTTCATCGGCAACCATCCCAAGAGTCCGCTCAAATATGCGTCGGAGCGTTCTGTCTGTTGGTTTTGCATCAGGTTTTCGGATTATGTGTACCTGCGGCGGAAAAATCAATTCGGAATTTTCATTTGCGTATGACGGCGCGGTTACAAGCGACATGTGATGGTAATGAGACAAGGAGCGAAGCGTTTTCCACACCAGAATAGATTCCGCGTTGTGTATGGGAGGCGCGTAATAAGACACTGCGAGAACCCGTTTCATAAAATCGCGAAAACCTTCTTTCCTGCTGCCTTCATCGCTCAAAAGAATAGGGGCGCAGCCGGTGTGGATCCAGTGGACCACGCTTGGCGATGCGCGCCCCGACATCGCCAAGTTTACACGAACGGCCCCAGAAAACGTGTGCAGAATTTGAGCAGCCCATGAAGTTCAATCCGGAGGGCGATTGCCTGGGTTCTCCCCCCGTTTCACACATTCGCTACGCATTTTCAGAAGCGCCGCGCATCGCGATCTCACGCACAATCTGTTCGATGAACGCAGGAAGCGACGCGCGACCAAGATCGCCCCGACTCCGTTCCCGCACAGCGACTTCCTGGGACTTTTCTTCTTGCGCTCCAACAATCAGCATGTACGGCACTTTGTCCAGTTGGGCGCTTCTGATCTTGTATCCGATTTTCTCCTGACGCACATCCGTTTCGACCCTCACGCCCCTTTCACGCAACATATCCGCCACGTGCGCGGCATACGCGGTCTGCCCGTCAGTCACGCTCAGCACGCGCGCCTGCGCCGGAGCTAACCAGAGCGGAAATGCTCCCTTGTAATTCTCGATCAAAAAGGCGACCATTCGCTCCATGGTGCTCACAATCCCGCGATGGATCACAACGGGTCGGTGTGGTTTTCCGTCCTCGCCGATATATTCGAGTTCAAATCGCTCTGGAAGATGGAAATCCAGTTGCACGGTGGACAGAGTCTCTTCTTTACCGAGCGCGGTCTTGACCTGAACATCAAGTTTAGGCCCATAAAAAGCCGCTTCACCCGGCGCTTCCGTATAGGTCAGCCCAAGATCGTCAAGCGCCTTGCGAAGCATGGTTTCAGCCTTGTTCCACATCTCGTCATTGGCCACATACTTTTCTGTATCGTGTGGATCACGCAGCGACAATCGATAGGAAAAGTCGGTAATCGCGAAATCTTTATACACGCGCTGAACCAATGTAACCACGCGGGAGAACTCATCCTGAATTTGATCCGGGGTGCAAAACAGGTGAGCGTCGTTAAGCGTCATGGCCCTCACGCGCTGCAGACCAGCCAATGCGCCTGACATCTCGTAGCGGTGCATGGTGCCAAGTTCTGCGATGCGCAGTGGCAGATCGCGATAACTGCGTGGTTCCGACTTGTACACCATCATATGATGGGGGCAGTTCATGGGCCGCAACACAAGATCTTCATTGTCCATTTTCATCGGTGGAAACATATCTTCCTGATAATGTTCCCAGTGACCGCTGATTTTGTATAGTTCCACGCTGCCCAGCATCGGCGTGTAAACATGCTGATACTCCAGGCTCTCCTCGAGATCTACGATGTACCGCTCAATGACGCGTCTCACTTTGGCGCCGTTTGGCAGCCACAAGGGCAACCCGGATCCAACCTCCTTCGCGAGGGTGAACAGTTTCAATTCCTTGCCGATGCGCCGATGATCCCGTTCTCTCATCTCTTCCTGCAGCTTCAGATACGCTTCCAACTCACTCTGCTTCGCGAACGCGGTAGCGTAAATACGAGTCAACTGTTCCCTGCTCGCGTCTCCACGCCAGTACGCGCCTGCCAGGCTAAGCAACTTGAAAGCCTTGATGCGACCCGTCGAAGACAGATGCGGACCACGACACAAATCGGTAAACTCCCCCTGCCTGTATACCGTTATGATTTCTGATTCAGGCAGATCCTGAATCAGCTCCACCTTAAAGCGATCATTGCGCTCGCGGAAAAATGCCAGCGCTTCGTCACGGGTGAGCACTTCCCGAACTACTGGATAGTCGGCCTTGATGATGACCTGCATTTCCTTCTCAATCTCAGGAAATTGTTCCGGAGTGAATACGTGATCAGCAAAGTCATAGTAAAACCCATTCTCGATCACAGGTCCAATGGCAAACTTCGTCTCGGGATAGATGCGGCTGATCGCTTGCGCCATCACGTGCGCCGTCGTATGACGGTACACAGCGAGACCATCCTGTTCATCCATCGTAACGATCTCTAAAGCCGCGTCCTGAAAAATGGGTCTGGACAGTTCGACAACGCGTCCGTCCACGCGGCCTGCGACAGCCTGTCTGGCCAAACCCGCACTGATGTCCGCCGCCACTTCCCCAACAGTCGCGCCAGCCGCATACCGACGTTCCGATCCGTCCTTAAGGCGTATCACGATGTCGTCCGCCATTACAATCGCACCCCTTCGCAACTAAAACTAAAAAGCGCCCCCGCCCCTGCACTCCTTGCAGGAACGAAAGCGCTAGCGCCACCGTGGTTCCACCCTCATTTACGCTGCATCATCTGCAGCGCCTCAGACCGCGTAACGTGCGGGGAACGGTGCGGTTTCCGGAGCAGCGCCTTGCGCCGCCTGCCTTTCACCGTCGGCTCCAGAGTGGTCAATGTCTGCCACTGTCGTAAGCGCGCTTCCACCGCCTGCCGCGCGCTCTCTCTGAACGGGTAAGCACACACCGTTGTCTCGTTCACGGCCTTTGAATATTAAATCGTAGTATAGACATTCGCGGCTTCTTTGTCAACCTTCGACATCAAAACGTCACAGTTCGGGCATGTCTGACAGACTTCAGCCCTTTCAGCAAATACCTCCGCCACCGTTTTGGCGAATCCCTGGTCTGGGTGATCACTGTGCAGGATGACCCGTTCTGGGGAACGCGTGATCAAAGCGCTGATCAGAACGTCCTGAGGATGCAAATCATCGTCGACAGCCAGACCCGCGATCTGTTCAACCCTTGTCAGGTCAAGAGGAGCATAATGATCGTCGAACCCCCGTACCGCTTCGCCAGCAATCAGGACGTGGACCGTGCCGGGGGTCATGGGAGAAGTGTCAAGGAAATAGCGCAACAACTCGACAAATTCATGGTATTCCTTGCCGACCAGATAGTCGTTTACAAAACCGTCGGTCCATTCATGGAGCTGACGCAAATAATCCGCAAAGCGAAACCGCATGAGCCCGTCCAGATTGATCTCTCCGGAGGGCTCGCAAAGGATCGCCTGCAGTTCGCAAACCAGCGGTTCCCCGAGACATGCGAAATCCGGCTGCGTATGTTCGGGGATCAACGCCGCGAGAGCGTATGTATGAACTTTGGCGCTCAAATAGTCAATCTCGTCCAAATTCAGATATGAGTATTCGTGCGCAAGGTGTGTTTTGACGTGCCGATATTGCCAGTGTCCGCGCACGTACCGCGCCAATGCCTGAGACAGCCACTGATCAGGCAGACAATGAGGATTTCCAGTCTCATGCGACAATTCATCGATCATCACATCGATGAAGGAGGGTCTTTCAGGGTCATCCACCTGCATAAAGAGAAGAACGCCCCGCCGTGCGAGCGGCGCCGCCAGTTGCTGAAACCACTGGAGCAAATCACGCAAGTCATTCTGGGAGACCATCCGCAGTCGATGCACACCGCCATCCCCCTTCCTTCTCTGCCAACCTCATAATGACAGTATACGGAGGACGCGGTAGACCTATACGGCTCATACCCATACAATACCTTGCGAAGGCGCAAGTTCCGCGCCAGCCTATTGAACCAGGAAGCAGAGAACGTCATGCCGCCCTCTCGCGTCGCTCCAGGACAGAAAGACGCGCCGCAACTGGGTCCTACATACTTCAGCGTACACCAAGACGCTCATTGAAAAACTGCAGCGTCTGAGCCCAAGCGTCCCGTGCCGCGCGAGCATTGTACGAACGTCTGGAATCGTTGAAGAACGCGTGTTCAGCCCCTTCGTAAATCTCATACGCAAAGTCTTTTCCAGCGCTCTTCATGGTCAGTGCAAAGGCTGGCGCCGCATCAGAGATACGATGGTCCAAACCCCCGTAAAAACCCCGCACGGCCGCGCTGATCCCACCGATCAACGAAGTATCGGGCGCACTGCCATAAAAAATGACCGCCGCTTTCAGATCTGAATCGTGACAGGCAAGCCGCACTGACAGCGCGCCGCCCATACAGAATCCGACTGAACCTGTCGACTGCCCCTTGGTCGGTTCAAAATCCGCGCGCAAGAAGGCAGCGGTCTCCGTCAACTGTCCTATGTACAGATCCGTCTGCAACCCGCCAAACAGCGTGGCCAGTGTACCACTCACCTGCTCTCGACGGTCAGCTTCAAGTTTCGCCAGTTCTGCGTCTCGCAGTGCGGCATTTCCCCAGGCTCCCGGTGGCAGTGTGTCCAGAAAACGCTTTGCCTGCTCTACCCGATCTGCCTGAAGCGCTTGAGGTCTGCTGCCATCTCTCGCATACAGATCAGGCGCCACGGCCACGTATCCCGCCTTTGCAAAACGCCGGGTCACATCTTGAATGTGCCCGTCGACTCCCCATATTTCCTGGATGACAACAATGGCCGGCAAGGGTTCCATAGCCCGTTCCGGTCTTGCCACATACGCTGTATACGTGTCATGGCGGCCATACCGAATCCACTCTTCACGAAAACTCATCGTCAATCCCTCCGCAGTCTATACCGAAAAACGTCCCTGCCAGCCGGAGTCATATGCTGTGCCCCTGCTCAGACACGGCTGCGCCGAACTCGCGACGGGCACAGCCTATGACTCCTGACGAGCGGGTTTTTCATTCCACTGATGGCGCTGCGCAGCATCATGGAAATCTGTCCCAGAAAATCGATGATCTCTGCCCGCCGGAATTGTATGCTGCGCCGCTTCTCAAACACGGCTGCGCCGAACTCGCCTCGGCGCAGCATACGATTCCGGCCAAGCGAGTATTTCATTTCACTGATGGCGCCGCGCATGCGGTGAGATTTTGCTTCGCAAAACTCAGGCATGGGAGCCTATTGAAAGTTACGGGCATGGTTGTGGCCCTGCCCGCTGAGGTCCGGCGCAGGCAGATAGTCGGCAATGACCACTGGTTGCTGTTCATTTGGCGCTGTTTGTGGACTCCCTTGCGACAAGGCAGGTCCTGCCACGAAGTAGGGTACACCTTTGCCGTCTACGGCAATCCACATGACTTTTCCGTTCTGTGTATAGACAATACGGCGTCCTGTGGCATCGTAAACAGGCATCGAGACGCCACTGCCCGCGGCTGCAATGATGTGGATGCGCGTGGAGCCCAGATTGTAGGCGGCCAGTTGCAGCTGCCCCTGCAAGCTGCGCACTCCCTGCGGTCCGCCAGTGCTCCATCCAGGATTGGCGGCTGTCGCAAAGGCGATCTGGGTGGCCTGTGGATTGACCGCAGGCCACAGTTCCACCGCGTTGGCGTCGCCGGGAAGCATGCTCATGTTCCCCTTGCGCCAAATGGCCAACCTGAGGTTTACACGGGTGGAGGGAGAATTGCCGGCGACCAGAACGAGAGCACGGTTCTGTCCGAACGGCTGTATCGCCCCCGGTTCGACGGGAGTGGTAACCACTGTGGCGCCTTGCCCGCTCAATGTCACCACGGAGAGCATGGACTGGGCGACACTCGCGGACCCCGGTGCATGCACGAGCACCGGCCAGTAAAACAGCGACTTGCCGTCCGCCGAAAACGGGCC
>JAJZCB010000059.1 GCA_021846285.1 Bacillota bacterium | reverse complement strand
ACAAAGGGGTGCCCTGATTCACGGCCACGATCCCCATCACAATTTGCTTGACATCGGGTTGGTAATCCTTGTTGAAGCCCCTCTCAATCCGAATCACTCCTTCTTGTGGCGGATCGTCATACGCGCCATAGAAGGATTTGGAGGTGGTGTCGCCATGGGCAAACACGAGAGGCTCGTTTTCGGTCATCAGACTCTCCAGGGTGATGGAGGTCAGGATGTTGCGGGGCCCTGCTTCAAACACCCGGTCCAGGGTGCGTCCGAGTGCGTCATCGTTGAAATCTTGCGCGCTGACCCCTTGCCCGAAGAGGACTTCGGTATCCTGCGATTTGTAGAACTCACACACACGGGAGAGAGGGAGTCGGCCGCACAGGGTATTGATCACCAGAGCCAACACATGGTTGCCGGGAGAGACCTTCCACTGCGTGGGATCCCAAGCGACTGCTTGATTGATGCGGTTGACCAGATCAATGTCGTCGCAAAAATGCTTAATCAGGCTGGATGGGCCGACTTGGAAGAATTCAACGACGGGCTTCTGCATGATGCCATCAACATCCTTATGAGCAAGGTGCGGGGCTTATTACTAGCATACAGAACCCACGGTCGCATGTCCAGCAAATCACGAAATAGATGAACGACGTGTATGCCGTAATTTTTTGGTTGTCTATTATTAGCATTCATCGGAGAATGGATGCATCTATATCACTCGTTGAGTAAGAACCGAAACCACGAGAGTTTGTCCAGCAGTCGAAGGTGTGTGCAAAAAATCGCGTCTGCCATTTTATTCATGCGGAATGTGGGATACTGAGGTGATCGTACTCTTATCGGCACCGTTCGTTCCGGCAAGGACAGTCATCAAGGGGCGACTATTCATCGAATTGGACTTCCCTCTGACATCCATTTTCATCGCGGATTATTTCGTATTTCTTTCCATCTGGATATTCTCGGATCAGCCTTTTGTTTACCTCATACACAATGGACGTGCCTGATGATTTCGCTTTAAATTTGGCTAAATCGACGACCTTTTTTAGCATCTCATTGAGTTCGTCGGCACTCGGAACTTTCGCGGGATCGTTCATTCCTGCATGCTCCCATCTCGATTGGTTCATTGGATATACAATATCATAACGCTTCTCGGGGCGTACAGAAAATTCGCCCCGATTATCCAGAATATAACGACGTCTCTTGCAGATGAGGGAAACTCAGCGGTTGCGCCCATCAAAATGAAACCGCCGCGTCTCCGACAGGTGTTTTAGGCCCCAGTCCTCGCCTCCACCAGTGAAAACCACGACCAAAACTGTGGATAGGAACCCAGTCTTCTTGCGGGGACTGGGATTTGCATATGATGTGTTCCAAAATGAGTTGGAAGACCAATACGGCCTCACCATCTATGCACTCGCAGACATGGTTTTCGGCAGGCGGCCAGACCAGATCGGTACCTTATTCCTAACGGCAAACGATGAATTTTGATTTAAATTGGCGGCGGCAATGAGCCCCAGATTCAAACAAACCCCGGATGACACATTCATACGCCACTTTTGTTGTGAGACTGCGCCAGAAGCCTTCTGCTATAAAAACGGAGGGAGTAACGTACGACACTCGCAGCAAAAGAGGCGGGTCTCTTTTCCGAGCAACGATGTGCTACAATGTAGATGACCCAAAGGGGGCTGTCACGATGCTGAGAAAGCTTGAGGGCGCAAAGGCAGAACAGTTCAAAGAAATCGTTAGCGGAGATGAGACGACGGTTGTCCAAGTCGATCACATTCGCTATTTGATTGCCCGCTTACCGGTCCTAAACGAGGTCCAGTTTGACATTGAATCCGATCCTTCGTTAGCGGCTGAGATTGAAGATGCAAATAGGGATATTGCCGAAGGTCGTGTATATACCACAGCAGAGGCTATCCGAATGCTTGAACGCGGTGATTTTGAATGATAGAACACGTCAGGTGGTCGCGTAGGGCTTTAGATACGATATCGAGCCTCACGAGCCCACGATTCAGTGCGGACGAAACCGCAGAGTATCGACGTCGTTTGCTTCAAACGGTGGAAAATAAAATTATGTTGCTGGGCACAAGTATGCCTTCGAGGGATGAGCAGTATCACGGTACGTACTTCGTGCTCGTAGATGGCTATAAGATCTATTACAAATTGAGTGATGATGGAAAACTGGCTTTTGTGCAGACCGCAAGACATACCCACATGCAATAGAGCCACAGTCCACACTCGTCTTTTTGCGAGTAATACCCCATATAGTTCTTAAACTACGGGGGCAATAATCCGAGATCAAGCGCTGCTTTTCGACTGGCACGCCATAACGCATGACAACGAATAGGCGATCTTTCTCACCGCGTTCAGTCAATCTGTATACAAATCTGTAGCCAGAGGCCAGAATACGCGGCAAATTTTGATAATATGAGTTGCGTCAAGATAAGAAATAGAGTCCGGACAAAGCCTGACAAGACGGGACTTTTGGGGAGAGATATAAGTCAGAGAGGAATACAGGGAATCTGTTCGATTCCCCTCGCCTCCACCAAAAAACCCGCGTAACTAGCGGGTTTTTGCCATGTAAAGGCTAAGTTTGTAGACAGATTGTAGACATGGGGTCTTGATGTGGGTCGGCGGGCCTGATGCTGTAGACGAGATGTCTACAAACATCGTCTTCAGGACTATTAGGCTCTTAAATTCGAAGATCTACGCAAAATGGAAAGAAACGCTAGAAAGCCTTGAAAAGACAATGGGAAAGCACGACTACCGGTTTCAGCCGTTGTTCAGGGGATTGGTCTTATCAGGCGGTAGCGACTTCAGATAATCCGGGGATGATGACAAGTTCGCGCGTCTTCAGTCCGAGTGTAATCACGCTTTTCCCCAGTTTGGTCAGGTAGTATTTGCGCGTACCGGGAACCCTTTTCACCATGCCATGCACACGCAAACGCTTTAAGATCCGAGAAACGGAAGCAGGACTGAGATGAGGCAGCAGGGCTCGGATCGATTTGTTTTGCAACCCGTTGATATTGAACTCGCCATGCGCCAGCACCTGGAACAACTGCCGATCTTCCCGACAGAAGAAGTTAAAGCCTTTGAACCGCCGATCGTTGTCTTTCTTGGATGCAGACAGATCCTCCAGCTTCTTGGCGCCGTCGCTCGGATCATCCCAGGAAGATACCATCTCCAGGTATCGTCGGTTCGACGCTTTGAGCAACCCGCCGAGGGGGAACAGGCTGTAAATGTTCTTTTTCATCGGCGCGATCTTCTGCACGATGGTACCGTTCCGCTGTTGCACATCGCGTGAAATCTTGAACTGCGACACATCATTCACGGTCGTCTCAATCCGCAGCACGTACCCGAATTTGTCGTACATCTTGATGCTGGTCGCACCCATGTGGTGCTTGATTCTCGTTCCGAGAATGCGTTTGTTGAATTGGTTGCCCATTTCGCCCTTGTAATTCCCGTTCAACTTCTGCCCCAGGAAGGTGGCGATGTTCTCCGGTTTCACGGAGTGAATGGCGGTATGCACGATCGCTTCATATACAAACTTCAGATCGTCCGGTTGCTCAAACTCAATGTCCGTTGCGTATTCGACCTGCATGATGCTCCAGCGATACGTCAGACCCAGTTGACTCGCGACGGGGCAATAGCGGTTCGCTAAAATGTCCAGCACCTGATGCAGATCCTCCACCCGGATATGGTCGGACAACCGCTGCGCCTGATCCCAGTCGGCGATGCTAAGGAAGGCGTTGTCTCTCATTTCGAAGGCAATACGCTGCTTGGACAATCGCGAAGCCAACCAGTTGTGCCCATTCATGTAGAACTGCAGACGGAACGGACACCATGTCGGCACGCGCAGATAGCAAAGGCCGAAGTCGGGATCGATGAAATAGAAATAGTAGTGCAGGCATTTGCCGGAGTCGGTCTTCAAAAAAGTTTTTCCGGTTGACTTGTCATGCCAAGGCTTATAGCTGGTGCAACTCTCCATCGCAGAGAAGATATGCACCAATCCGGGATGAGTTCCGCGGTTCTCGAGAATGGACTGTATCCGGTCATCCTTGCGAAACGCATCGAGCTTACGAATAAACTCGATGTCCAGCCCGTTGTCGCGCGCGATTTGTTCCGCGCGTGTGCGTAATTCTTCCCGTCGAGTATTCGCCCAGTCTGGATAGTCGAAGATCTTGATCTGGTGCTGATACAAATAGGCGGTCATCCCGCCGTCAAAACAAAGCTCCGGGATGTTTCCGTGAATCACAATCCGGTCGTAGCAAGAAAGAACGCCTTTGGTTTTGTCCTTGCATCGTTCGGTAGGTAATATGGCTGAGCGCCCCCATGTCGTCGTCTGATGTACCATTCCTATTTCGACATGGGTCTACAAAAAACCTATTGGTTCCGGCTCGTCCGGGTTAGGGATAGCGAATAAAACTGCGATGTTGCCATCGCGTGGTATGATGAAGCTACAGACGAATGCATGATGGTATTTTGGCGACAGATCATGGCTAATGTGGGTAGCATGATGGTTATGCACGGGAGGTGTGCCGCATGGCTGCAGACAAAGACGCACTACACAGGATGATTGACAACATCGAAGATCCGACAAAACTACGTCTGGTGTTTGATGTCATTTACTCCATCGTCGAAGGTAGGGTTGAACATTCCGAATTAGATGCGTGGCAAAGGGAGGAGATTAGGCAGGCACTAAGGGAAGCTGATGAAGGGGATTTTGCGAGTACTGAGGATGTAAAAAAGTTCGCGGAAAGATGGCTGTATGAAAATTGAATGGCTTCGCAAGGCGCTGCTGAACTTGCAGGAGGAAGCTGAATATATCGCGCTGGATAGTCCGGAGTCTGCTCGTCACGTTGTGGGGCGAATTTTAGAGCAGATTGATCAACTAACGGAATATCCAGAGTCTGGACGGGCAGGAAGAATTGACGGGACGCGTGAGTTGGTCGTAACTGGAACACCGTACATTGTTCCATATCGAATAAAAGGCCATTCTATTGAGGTATTGAGAGTCTTGCATAGTGCACGGAAGTGGCCGAAATCACTGTAAGCGTTCTTTAGTGCGGAGATCGTGATTCTGTAGGGTCAAGGATCGCCTCCACCACGCAAAACCGCAACCCATATTTTGGATAGATACCCATGTTCCTTGTGGAGACTGGGGTTTTGTTATCATAAGTCAGATAGATTAGGTGGCAAATTGACAATCTTGTCTTGCTATATCTGATTATATTCTTTGGTCACTGAGGCATTTACCTTAGATGGCAGCCCCTTCTGAACAATACCATTTGTCTTGAGCCAAAGCCTGATACATGGCAGTTCTCCAAGAGTTAAGACTTACCTGAAGACAACTTTCTACCCTGTCTAATAATTGCAGAGACAATGGAAATCTACTATCGAAAAGCTACGAGCCATTTCGCCCGAAGAAGAGTGGGGGATACTCGCCACGGGGCGATTTGTCGGAGAGGGATTTGACGATGAATGGTTGGATACACCTTTTCTTGTTATGCCAATTTCCTGGAAAGGGACCCTGCAACAATATGTTGGACGACTTCATCGAATGAACGATTTAAAACATGAAGGACAAATTTATGACTATATTGACGGTCATGTCCCTATGTTTCTGCGCATGTATCAAAAACGGCTTAAGGGATATCAAGCGATGGGGTATGCTGAGCGTGTGACAAGATAAAAATAAGGACGGAGATGAAATCACGTGTTTTATTTAGAATGATGCAGTTTATAATGAAATTGATTAATAAGGCATGGTTCTGTGGGGCAAACAGAATAGGAAATCCTGGTGTCATTCGTAAGTGGTAACGTATGCTATACGAAACGGTGAAAGGGCGGGATTTTGATGGCCTTGAATGAAAAGCTTGACCCTGATCTTGCGATAAAACTTCGGGATTTTTTGAAAAAAAATCACATTAGTCGTAAGCGGATAGTGATTGATATGGAGTCGGAGACCATTGAACTGAATGCAGCTGATGATTTGGATGAAATTTTAAGTGCACCGCCGGTCTTCACGGTGGAGGAGGCAGAAGCGGTCATTGAAAATATTCGACGCTCCCGTGAGGAGTGGATCTGATTGCCGGGGTACTTACTTGATTCAAACATTGGAATTTATCTTTTGGCGAATGACACCTCCGTCACCGTGTTTTTACGAAAAATCATTGGTCAGGGAGATGCGTTTTTCTTTTCAGCCATTTCCGAGTGTGAGATCAGAAACAATCTAAAATCTGGTGAACACCTGCGCGCGGATAGACTTTTGGATGAACGTCGAATTTTGCCTGTTGACTCAGGAGTGGCGAGAAGAGCTGCACAGATTCAGGTACAACAACGTGTAAACGGACGGTCGATTAAAACTCCCGACGCTCTTATTTTAGCCACAGCCATTGAACATGGACTTGCTTTCGTATCAAGGGACAAACAACTTCGGTTTGCAAAAGCAGAATATGGCGTAGAGTTCATTGAACCTTAAGTTGGTTGAATGCGTGTTAATTTTGAGATTTTTGTGGGTGCTTTACATTCGTGATTTTGTCCTTCCACGGATCGCCTCCACCAAAAAAACCGTTTTTAGAGCGGGTTTTCGCCCTTTTAGAGGCCGGGTTTGTAGACCGATTGTAGACATGGGGTCTTGATGTGGGTCGGCGGGCCTGATGCTGTGGACGAGATGTCTACAAACATGAAGGAGTGAGTGTCGCCGTCGAGGCGATGGTCGGTTGATCAAACGACAAGACTGCATCGGTCCTTTCCCTCAGGTTCATTTGGCACAGGGCATCCGTGCGTGCATCTTCTTCTTGTGTCTTTTCAAGCAAGTACCGTAGTTCTATAATTGGAATATGTGAAGGTGACACGAGCGAACAAGAGGGAAAGGTGCAACCACAAGGGGAGGATCCGGACGATGCGGTATACCGTCATTATGGAGAAATCGGACGAAGATTACTTTGTCTTTGTTCCAGCTCTCCCTGGATGTACGAGCAGTGGAAAGACGCAAGGGGAAGCACTGGAGAATATCCGTGAGGCGATCACTTTGACGCAAGAATACATGAAAGACAACGGGATCTTGTTGCCGAATGTGCATTGGAACGCTACAGCAAATATTGCGAACTACGCGCGTTGATCCAGAGCAACTCATGGATGCCTAAAGCAGAGGGAACAGGATGTATTTTTTAAGACGGCGTCGGTCGGAATTCATATGAATCCTATGGTAATTGGCGTTCTCAAGGGCAAAGAACTGGGATGGGATACATAGGGAAAACGTACGCCGATCTCGTCGACGGAATCACGATCCTCATGCGCTGCATCACCTGCAACCTTTCGCCTTCCTTCGGCTTTTTTCCGGATTCAAGAATAAATTTAGTGTTGTCTCACTTTTATTCCGTGATTCTTGCCACCACACACGCATTTGCAAGTCGATACAGGGGCTGTTGACGTTTGGCACTGAATCGAACAAGAGGTCGGTGGCATCGACTCCGTATCGCCTGTCTCATGGATGATCTCATGATTCTCTGTGGTGTTCATCTCGTTGACCAGATGCACATACCGATCGAGCATCCATTCTGCCGCCTCGGAGGTCAACCGGATGAAGGATTCCTCATTGCTGGTTTCCACTTCGTCCAGCGCCCTCATGTAAGCGTCTCGGTTTTCCGTTTTGTACAAAGCGGGCGGATACCCGTGTTGCATAAGAATATAATTGACGAGCAGCCTGCAGGTCCTTCCGTTTCCATCCACAAACGGGTGGATTCGCGCCAATCGAATATGCGCCTGTGCTGCCAGCACAACTGGATGAACATTCTTTGCTTCGTTTAGCCACGATTCCAATTCGCTCATGAGTTTCGGTATTTTGATCCAGTTGGGCGGAACATGGGCGGCTCCTTGGATGTACACAGGGATTCTGCGATAGAATCCAGCCTCGTCTTTCAAAATTCCTTTCATGAGAAGCTGGTGAAATTGCAAGATGAGCTTCTCGGTGACGGGTTCTTTCGCTTTTATGGCTTTTTCAAGAAAGTCCAATGACTCATGGGCGTTGATGACTTCCAAATGATCGCGCAAGGACTTCCCGTGAACGGTGATGCCGTGTTCCAGCACGGCCTGCGTTTCATAGAGCGTGAGCGTGTTGCCTTCCATCGCGGTCGTTTCGTGCGTGTAGCGAAGGCGAAAGTCTTCGATGAGACTGCGTAGGGAAGCGGGCGGGAGTGGACTTGCTGTGTCCAATATGGTTTTTTTGGCATCCAATCGCTTCAGGAGATCCATCAGGCTCATGACGGCTTCACCTCGCTTTATTCTGGGGATATTTCTACTGACTCCTGCTCAGTCCGATAAAGTTTTATGATCGATTTGAATCACGTCTTCAATAGGACAGTTCAAAGAGGCACAGATCTTTTCGATTGTCTCCAGTTTTGTTCCTTCTAGTCCTTCGTTTTTATCGAGCGGCAATAAAGCCGTTCGGCTCAGGCCCGTGATTCTCATCATTTCGGTTAGACTACGAATTCCCCTGTCGGCCATTCGGTAACGCAACAAACTCCGAATTGTCATATGCACTGCTCCTCGTCTTCACAGTTCTTATTCCATAATAGCACATTTATCTTCTCTAAATCAAAAAAACGACTTTGAAAGTGCGTTTTATGTCGACAGCTAAACTCTATAGAATTATTATTAACACGTCACGAATCAAAAACCGAGTCCATAAAAACACTTAATGGAGGCGCGATACGATGAATAAACATTCCCTCATGCTCCTCAACCACGCCCTCTACTGTACTGGCCGCTACACCTAGTCGGAGTCCGTGAATCTCGCCTGGCATCTCAGGAGGAATCCACTGATCGTCAAGGCCGCCGGCGTCACCTTCGGTAACCGCCAAACGGGTTTACAACACCTGATGCGCTATCCCCGCAATCACATTGCCTTGACCTTGCGTCGCGAAGACAATCCGCACGACGCAAACGCCGTCACGGTGGTCGCTGGTTACAATGTCCATAGATCAGATGATACATAGAAAGGAAAGGACGCCCCTGTTCAGCTTCTTTCAGGACGCCGGTACTCTCTTATAATCCCTAAGCGGTTTCGTTCGCACGCGAAACGACCTTCTCTCGCTGTGAACGCATCAGATAGAACCCCAAAACGATTGAAATCGCGAAGAAGATGATGAAAGACCGAAATCCCGCATCGATCGCACGAACCAGGGCACCTGCCAAATGAGGATTATTCACACTGGACATAGCAAAGAACACTCTCGATGCGATGTTGGACGGCACACTGAGTTCTCCCACGACCAACGCTATGGCCTGGCTTAGCGAAACGCCGATGAAGCGGACCGTATAGAACATTCCATAAGCTACCCCCGATTGTTCGCGAGGCGCAGCCGAGAGCACCGCTTTAACCAACGACGGAAAGGCGAGCGCATTTGCGGTTGAGATCATCAGCTGTGGGATAACGACCCATGCGATCGACATTTGCATACCAAGGTTCCCCAGTAAGATTACGGCGGCGCCGAGCAATGCCAGTCCAGCCAGAATCAGTCGCTCTGGCCCGAAACGATCTGCCGCGGCTCCGCTAACCGGACTCAAGAAGAGTTGCGGCAACGACAACGGCAGAAGCAGCAGTCCCGCGTCCACTGGACTTAGATGCTGCGCATTTTGCAGGTACAATGTGAGAAGAAAGGTGATGGCAAAAAAGCCTGTACCGTAGAAGAGCATGATCGCCAATCCGATGGTGTAGCGGCGGTGAGACAACAAACGGAGGTCAAACAGCGGGTCCTTGACCCGCAATTCGGCGATCGCGAACGTGATCCACAGTATGAATGTCGCCGCGAACAGCGCGACAATCGGCCCGGATAACCAGCCCCAATTCGACCCTTCAGAGAGTGCGACCAACAATGCGCAAAGCCCAAGGCCGAAGGTGAAGGTGCCGATCAGATCGTTCTTCGCTTGCAGGCGTTCTGTCGTGTCTTTGAGCACAAACCATGCCGAAACAATGCCGATCAGCGCAAAGGGGGCGGTTACGAAGAAGACCGATCTCCACCCGAATTCGTTGATGAGCACCCCGCCCGCCACCGGACCGACGAGGGAACCTAGGACCCAAAATGTTGTGTTGATCCCGAGGGCGCGTCCGAGTTCCCCTTGCGGGAACGCGCGTGCGATACTCGGCGTAGCGGTGGCTAGAGACAATGCCGCTCCGATGCCTTGAATGAACCGATACACGATTAATGCGGCGATTGAGCTTGAAAAACCACAGAGAACCGTAGCCATCGCAAAAATTACGAGTCCCCAAAGAAAAATTCGCTTCGCCCCAATAATGTCCGACCATCGGCCCGCGGGCAACAAAAAGACGGTGCTTGCGATACTGTAAGAGGTGATGGTCCACATCCCAGAGACAACGGTCGTATGCAACCCTTTCACCAGATTCGGCAGACCGACGATCACGATCGTCGCATCGACGTTGGTGATAAATGCAACAAGCGTAACTACGGCCAAAATGACCCATCTACGCGAATTTACATCTGTCATTCAAACTCACTCCTGATTTTTTCGTCTGAGAGCCAGAAACATGGGCCATCACAGGCGACCATCCGCGTTCCTTCACCCTAGTTTGCGGTCGAAAATAAATGTACACCGACGAATAAATCATGTAAAATGAATATAATTGATGCGATGATTCATTTGAAATGATTTTTGCTTGAGGAGATATGCTAATGGAGAGCACGGAGTTGCGAATTTTCCATTCGGTGGCTAGAGAGGGCAGTATCACAAAGGCCGCACAAGCCCTCGGTTACGTTCAGTCCAATGTGACCGCTCGCGTTCAGCAGTTAGAAGCCCAGTTAAACACGCAGCTATTTTATCGGCAGCGCGGCATGGTGTTAACACCGACCGGAGAGAAACTCCTTGCTTATGCTGAACGAATTTTGCACCTGCTTGACGAAGCAGAGAAAGCGGTGAACGATGCGGAGGAACCGGCAGGTCGATTGGCACTGGGAGGGAATCAGACGACGGCCGCTTTTTTCCTTCCAAAGGTTTTGGCAGAATACCATAAACTTTACCCAAGGGTAGATTTGTCACTCATCACCTCTCATTCAAACGAACTCGCTGAAAAGATCAACCGGTTTCAACTCGACGGAGCATTTGTGACGTCCACAATAAACGACGACAACATCGTGAAAGTACTTGCGTTCGAAGAAGAATTGGTGCTCATTGCCGAACCGGAAGACAGAGACCTCCACGTGCTATGTACAAAGCCCTTTCTCATCAACAGTGTGGGATGTTCATATCGCACACAGCTTGACAGTTGGCTCAGTTCAGAAGGCTTTATCAGCGTGCGATATATGGAGTTCAACCATTTTGATGCCATTATCGGCGGAGTAATTTCTGGACTCGGGGTCTCTCTTGTGCCAAAGTCCTCGATCCTGCAGCAAGAACAAGAAGGTCTTCTGAAATCGTTTGTCCTTCCGAAGCAGTACAGTTCGACTAAAACTTTCTTTATTCGGCATAAAGACAGCTTGGTGACCAGTGCACTCACGAAGTTCATCGATTTGGTTGAAACAAGTACTCCATATCGTACAGTTGAATCATGGGATGAAGGGAGGAACGTTTAGTTGTGATCGTGTTACCTATACAAGAGAACCAGGACGATCGCTGTGTGCGGACCTTGTTTTGTTTTCTGCATAGGCTGCATTAAACTGTGTGTATCACTAAACGCACATATTATGGCCTTGCAAAATGATCGTAACGGGAAGGAGGAAAAGGAAATGACTGTACGCGTAAGGGTTGAGGGAAGCCTGTTAACGTGGGCAAGGGATCGCTCCAAACTTTCGCTAGAGGTTCTTTCTTCCCGTTTTCCTGCACTAGCTGCGTGGGAACGTGGTGAAGCAGCACCGACGTTGAAACAGCTTGAGAATTATGCTCATGCCACTCATACACCGATCGGATACCTATTTCTCTCAACACCCCCTGAGGAGTCTATTCCGATTCCTGACTATCGAACTATCGGTGACACAGGTGTTACGAGGCCAAGTGCAGACCTTCTAGATACGCTCTACTTGTGCCAACAGCGTCAAGACTGGTACCGCGATTTTGCACTACGAAATCGGCAGGACCCGCTACCTTTCGTTGGGTCATTAAACACTAGCGTCCAAATTATTGAAGCGGCGGCACAAATGCGTACAGTTCTTTCCTTTGATGTTTCCCAACGAGGGAACACATGGACAGACGCCCTTAAAACACTTCTTGAGGAAGCTGACGCTAAAGGAATACTCGTAATGGTGAACGGAATTGTTGGAAGTAATACTCATCGCAAATTGGATCCCAACGAATTCCGTGGATTCGCGCTAGTTGATGATTTGGCGCCGGTCATTTTCATCAATGGTGCTGACACCAAAGCAGCGCAGATTTTCACCCTTGCGCACGAATTAGCTCATGTCTGGCTGGGAGAGTCTGCAATATCTGACACCGATCTTACATCGAGTACGGCTAATGTGGTTGAGCGGTGGTGCAGTCAGGTTGCCGCCGAATTCCTCGTTCCCATCGATACAATTCGTGGGGTCAGTGTCGATGAAATCGTACGTGACGGTGAGATTGAACGGCTCGCTCGGAGGTTCAAAGTTAGTACGCTCGCCATACTCCGTCGAATTTATGATGCAGGGATTTTGACATGGGAACAGTATCGAAGAGTCTATACTGAAGAGCTTGAACGAGTCCTTAGGATGATGGAGGAGCGGACGGGAATTGGGGGCGGGAACTTTTACAATACCCAACCTCTGAGAGTAAGCAAGCGATTTGCTCGCGCAATAATTATTAGCACGATGGAAGGTGAGACTCTCCATCGCGACGCGTTTCGGATGTTAGGGTTTAGGAAGGTCTCCACCTTTCATCAATTAGCTCATCGACTGGGGGTCATGCATTGACCTACCTTCTTGATGCGAATATCTTTATTCAAGCAAAAAATCTCTACTATAGTTTTGATTTTTGTCCGGCATTTTGGGATTGGCTAGACCAGGCAAATGCGAGCGACAAGGTCTTCAGTATTGACAAGGTGCGAACTGAGCTCATTGCAGGAGATGATTCCCTCGCGAAATGGGCCAGTGAGCGAGGAGATGGTTTCTTTCTGCAATTAAGCTCAGACATTATACCTAGTCTCCCTGTTGTAAGCCGTTGGGCGAACAGTGGAGGATATGAACAAGCTGCGGTTAGTACTTTTTTACAAGTAGCGGATTACTACCTAGTGGCTTTTGCTCACTCCCGAGACTTTGTCGTAGTTACTCATGAGGTGCCGTCTCAGTCTACTAAGCGGATTAAAATTCCAGATGCCTGTATCGCCCTTAATGTGAAAGTCATGTCTCCGTATGAAATGCTCAGAACTGAGCGCGCTCGGTTTGTGTTAGGAAGTCCTTAACGGCAGTATGTGCGACGGGTCAAAGTATAATCTTTTCTTCAATCAGAAACCGCTTCAGTAAAATACTTGACTCCTGCAAATTTCCGATGGTAAAGCGAATTTACACATAAGTATATCGGCCCATTGCTCATGTTGCGGCGCCTTGCGGGCGCGCCCGTGCCGGGAGAGAATTTTTCGCGGGCGGACATCCGCGTAGGCAGGGTTCAACCAGAGTGAGGGAGTCTCTGACATGGCGTTGGCCCATGCCTATGAACGGAACAGTCGCTAAACGTTACTCAGGGAGATTCCGAAACAGATCCGATCGCATGACTACCTTTCGGGCACGTTCCATAACCTGGGTGCGCAAGTCGAGCGGATCGACTACCCAAACGTGGTGTCCAAACCCAATCACGTGCTGGCACGCCATTTCAGCTGTCTCAAATGTGACCCGTACGGCAATGTAACCCTCAGGCGCATGGGCCTCGACATGTATGTCTCCGTCAACCGTGAGCCAGGGAGTTGCCAAGACAAAATCGGTGAAGGCCGCCCTGTCGATCCATAGCACAACCTCATAACGCGGACGGGTGGATTCAAATTCCCGTGTCCACGTGACCCAAAATGCCTCCAGTTGGAAGTCTTGCAGCCTGTCGAAACGTTCCTCGGCCAACTCCACCCGCTTGACGCGAGAAGCTCGATAGACCCTCACCTTGTCGGCCCTGACACGCTTGAGGTTGCCCCGCACACGCCCGGTCGGGGATGAAGGAGCCCCGTGGGCGCACTACCGCGTCGTGCGACAGTAGGGCAAATTGGAGGGATGCGGGATGGGCGCGGAACGAAAATTGATCCTGTATACCGCACCGACTCTGGATGGCTATATCGCGCGGAATAACCACTCTCTGGACTGGCTGTTTCGGCTTGAGCGGGTTATCCACACGGGTCTTGTAGCTTGCTGGTGCAGAAACCGGAATTCTGGATTCACGGCCACCTTAGTTAACAATGTGAAGACGGACACAGCGATAATACCAAGTCTTCGCCTCATTATTCTCCCCATAACTCTTTCACCTCCAAGTACTCCCACCGCTGGCGAGCCGGGCCAGCATGCGGATGCGCGCGTTCTCGTGCGCGGTACACCAGATCAGACCGAGCTCGACCGGAGGCAGATCCCGGATTGGAATGAGCACGACCCCGGTGCCGTTGAGCAGACGCGACAACGATGCTACGGTGAGATGGACGATCTGACCGCGAGCTACCATGCTTATCGTTTCATTCACCGTGCGGACCACGTGGGGGTGAAAGGTAAGCGGTCGGCCGGACGGGGTCTGCGAAGGCATGAATGGGAAGCGAGAAGCCCTATATAGCTTGGGCACTTCGGGGAACGGGTATGGGGTCAGTTCCTCCATCGACACCGAATCCCGTCCCGTAAGTGGGTGGTCGTCCGCCACCGCCAGCATGCGCTTCTGTACATCGATAGTCGGGCCCAGCGTGAGATCCGGTTCGTCAAACGTCAACCAGGTGACCAGGACGTCGATCTCGCCGCGCCGCAAATCGTCGAGCGGAACGTCTATGGCCACTTCGCGGACGATAAGCTCGCAATCGGGGTGGGCCGACTCAAAGGCCCGCACAAGTCGGTTGAGCGCTTCGCCGGCTGCAGTAGCGATGAAGCCGATGCGCAACCGACCGGCCGTGGAGTGGGCGGCGGTGCGGGCGGCGGCCAGGGCAGCGGCCATCAGCTCGTAGGCGGGTCGAAGATCGTCCCGAAATTGTTCGCCGAGCGGGGTTAGCCGCACCCGCCGGCTACTTCGCTCGAAGAGTTTGCCTCCGACCCGCTGCTCCAAAGACGCCGTCAACCGGCTGACTCGTGGCTGCGGGAGGAGTAACCGCTCGGCGGCGCGGCCAAAGTGCAGCTCCTCGCAAAGTACCAAGAACACCTCCACCTCGTATATGTCCACGCGCATGACCCCTCCGATTCATGCATTTTCGATATCAATTATTGCACATTTCGCTGTTGATTGACAGGTAGACTCATCTTACACTGAACGCAGATGGTCGCATTTTCGTGGGAGGATTCCCAATTAGATACCGCTCGATCAACCGGGACTATCGAAAAGGACTGGAACTTGAGATCGAAAGTCTGCAGGGCGCCGCCGTGCGTGCGTTTGGAAAGCCAATGCACCCTCCCTGTTAGCCATTGGATTTTCAATATATGTGTGCGAGGAATGAGGAATGACGGGAGGAATACGGGTGGCTCATTGCATTCGGGTTCTACGCAGGGTTCTCACGATCCTGATGACCATGTTCATGATTCTCGCGCTGCCAGGTACTTTCGCGCAACGCTCGTACGCGGATTCACTCTCAAATTTGAATTGGACACTGGCGGGCCAGTCCCCCTATCTATCCGGACATGTACCTGCTCTGGGAACAGCGCTGGTCTCTGTGGACGGCGTTCTTTACGCAGGCAGCGCTCTTGGGGTGTACTCGTATGTTGACGGTTCGTGGCGCCGGGTGGGCTCCGCGGGAGTTGGCCTTGTACCGGGAAACGATCAAGGTGCGAGCGCGGTTCAAGCCCTCGCGGATATGAGGGGTGTCCTGTATGCGGGGACCGCCTACGGAGTATACGAATACGTCGGGGGCGCGTGGCACTTGATGGGCAGATCGCCTGATCTGTACGGAAATTCAAATGTGGCATCCGACTACCTATCGGAGCAAATTCATTCGTTTGCGAGCCTGGACGGCGTCCTTTACGCAGCTACCTCGTTTGGAGTTTATGTGTACGAACGCGACTCGTGGCACCTGGTCGGGGCCTCACCCTATCTAAACACGAACGACGATACGACGGCTGATGTCTCGTCTTTGGCGGTCGCAGGCGGTGAGTTGTGCGCGGCCACGGATTCGGGCCTGTACGTCTATCGCGATGGTTCGTGGAACTTAATGACCGCTACTCAGTATCTTTCGGGAGGCGCATACGACTATTCCGACCAAGTCGAAACGTTGCTGGATGCCGGAGGCGTGTTGTACGCGGGGTCAGCCAATGGTCTGTACGAGGATCGGGCAAGCAAATGGAGTCTCGTGGGGACTTCCTCGCACCTGTCTGGGAATGGCAATGATTCCAGCAACGACATAAAGACGTTAGCGTACGGCAATGGGGTACTGTACGCAGGAACTCCGACAGCCATGTACATGTACAGTGGAAACTCGTGGCGTCGGGTTGGGTCCGGCGTCAGTCAGTCTGCCAACGAGAACGGGGGCTCCAGCCCAGCTTTGACGTTGGCGGTGGCGGCCGACGGAGTGTTTCTGGGCACCAGTCAGGGAGTATACACGTACAGGAACGGTCATTGGTCGGCCTTAACCGCCTCTGCCAATGTATCCGGGAGCGACGCCCAGAATTCGGATCGCATTGTCTCCATGGCATACGTCAGCGGGGTGCTGTACGCGGGCACCGACGGAGGCGGAGCCTACTTCTTCGGCCACGGGCAATGGCGATTGGCGGGAGCGTCTACGCATTTGTCTGGCGCCAACCGTGATTCGACGAATGTCGTAACATCGCTTGTGAACTACAATAACGTCTTATACGCTGGTTCTGGAAATGCCGTCTATACATTCGAGGATGGCCATTGGAAGTTGGCTCGATCCTTCGCGAACGTTGTAAAGAACGGGCAGTCCAGCCCGAACACCGTTCACGTGTTGGCTACCCTGCATGGATTGTTGTATGTGGGAACGGATTGGGGGGTATACACCTATAACCATAAATATTGGAAACTATTTGCCCCCTCGACAATCCCGATCGTGGCGATCACACAGATTGGCAACGTGCTCTATGCGGCGTCAGGCACCCATGACATTGGCTCGGGCAATGACATATTTGCCCTTATCCACTACAAATGGCATCAAATCGGGTATTCGACTTATCCCGTGATGGCTTTGACAGACGTCAATGGCCATCTATACGTCGGAACGTGGGACGGGGTAACAGCCTATATCAAGGGCTCATGGCTGTCAATCGGGGAGCAAGATCATGCCTTCATTCCAGATGGACACGAACTCATCTCACTGACGACCCGCCTTGGAGTGCTGTACGCTGGAACGCTCGGCGGCGGCGTTTATGCGTATGAGAAGGGAGTGTGGACGCGCGTCGGCAACACCTCCGACTTGTCGGGAGACAATCAAAGCGATGGGTCCGATGAGATCCCGGCCTTGATCGCCGTCGACGGAACTCTCTACGCGGGAACGAATGGTGGCGTGTTCTCGATCGCTTTATGAATCTTCGTTCCACCCTGGCAAGTCAGGAGAGATCCATCGTGCACAAGACGATGATGCGTCTCGAAATGAATGAGAGGAACGCCGTGTCAAAAGGAGATGCGAATGAATGGCGAAAAAATCCAAACAGTCTCGAATGAAGTGGCTGACAGCAAATGGTGCGGTGGCGCTGCTGTTTGGCGTGGCAGGCAGTGCTTACGCTGCGAGTGGGTCCGTGGCACACAACACGGGTCTCGTGACCCGTGCGCTTGCGAACGTAGGCGTTACAGCTCAGAGCACCGTGAGGCGTGATGCACAGGGCGCATCCGTAACGGTAGTGCGCGCGACCGTGAACGGAAATACGCTCACGATTACATTCTCAGGGGATCTGCAATACAACGTCGTGAATTTTAACGCGTTCACCGTGTTGGACAATGGTAATACCGATATCGTAACGAACGCGACGATGACAGGTCGAACGCTGACGTTGACGCTGACGAGCGGGGTCTCGTCCGGAGACAAGGTGACCGTCGGATACACGCCGTCTGGCTGGTATGACCTGACGGACGCAAACGGAAACAAGGTGGCCGCGTTCTCCAATGTAACGGTCACCAATACCACGAACGGGTCCAACAGTTCCGGGAATACATCCAGCGGTTCCGGCGTTGCGCTCCCGGCTCCCGTGAGCGCGGTGGTGAACGGCCGGACGCTGACCGTTACGTTCTCCCGGACTCTACGATCCGGCCCTGCCGATCCCAACGCCTTTATCGTCCAGGATGCGAGCCATACAGAGAGCGTCATTCGTGCGACGGCGAAGGGTGGAGTGTTGACGTTGGTCCTGATGGGTGCGGTTTCATTCGGTGACACGGTGACCGTCGGATACAGCCCGACCGGTTCGCATGATCTCACGAACACCAGTGGAGGCAAGGTTGCCGCGTTCTTGAACATGGTGGCGACCAATAAGACCAAATCCGCCCCATCCACCATCCATAACAATCAGACATTGAAGGGCAACTGGCGCATGGTAGGCACTTCACCCTATTTGGGGCAGGGAAGCGGATTGTATGATACCAATGCGACAAATAACGTTCAGGCACTGACAACGATTAACGGTGTCCTTTACGCGGGAACAGAAGATGGCGTCTATTCGTTCAGCAAGGGTGCCTGGCATTTGTTCGGGAGTTCCCGGGGCATCAGTATCGCGGCGTTGGGCAACGTTGATGGAACGTTGGTTGCGACTATCTCCTATATGGGCGTGGCCTATTTTCGTCATGGCAATTGGTATGCGTTTAACCCAATTCAAAACATGAACGTGGCATCTTTCATCGATGTCGGCGGTGTACTATACGGCGGAACGGATAAGGGAGTGTACACCAGGCAGAGACAAACCGGTGCGTGGCGTATGATTGCCCCATCCGCGAAACTGTCCGCGGTCGGACATCTTACGAACGTCGGCGGTCAATTGTACGCAGACGCCCAGAGCCCGTCATCGGACGGCTCAAGAGACCTGTACGTGTATCGCAACGGTACTTGGCAGGCGCTGGGAACACTGAATTCCTATTATTACCCTGTTCATTCGATAAACGCTGTGGCCCGCTACGACCATACGCTTATCGCCGCCACCGACAACGGAGTGTTTGCCTATTCCGGCGAACCGTGGTCCAGTTCGATCAAGGGAACTTGGACGCAAGTGGGCCTTGACAGTCTGCCAGTCAACACATTGCTCTTCATGAAGGGGGTCTTGTACGCCGGAACAACAAGCAACCTTGCACAGGGGGGGGTGTACGCGTTCAAGTCGGGTTCGTGGGTCCAGGTCGGTCCATCTATCGATCTGAACGCCGGTCATGACTTATCGGCGGAGGTTCATGCACTCACGAGCCTTCATGGTGTGTTGTACGCGGGAACGGCGTGGGGGGTATACTCGTTCAGCCCGAGGTGAGGCAATCCTGGTCGGGCGGATATGTTGGACTCAAGCAGGGGGCATGGAGTTTCACAGACTTGCATGGCAGGCACACCAGCGACGGGAGGAATACTTGTGTCGGCGATCATTATCTATCTGATCATTTACTTTCTTTATGCCGGGGCGATGTACCGATTGTTTCAGAAGGCAGGGATCAAATATCCGTGGTTCGCCTTCATACCGGTTTGCAGTACCATCGGAATGTTGTGGGTGATTGGCAAGAGCGGCTGGAATATCTTCTGGCAGTTGGTTCCCGTCGTGAATGTCATCTTTGCGATCATCTGGGGAATTAGATTTTTCCAGGCGTACGGCAAAAGCGGTTGGTGGATGCTTTGGGCCGTCCTGCCCCTCAGCGATATCATCTTCGCCATCATGTTTCTGATTTGGGGATATGGGAGCAAGACGCAATATGTGGGCGTTCCAACGGACCCGGCTGCCGCGGCGCGCCGAAAGGCAACCATGGGGCGAATCGGAAAGGCGCTCAGGGAAGCCAGTAAGGACGACGACTTCGATCCGCCCGATTTCAGTCCGCCCGATTTCAATTGATAGGGAATCACGAGCCAATCGAGGGCCGCAAAGATGACAAGCTTTGCGGCCCTATGAGAATATCGCTGAGAACGTTGCAGAGGATGGTGGATACTTGAAGATTCCGTTGAGGTTACATCCTTTCGGACGTTTGGTGGTCTTACTTTTCCTGGTGATCGCACTTGGAGTGTGCTTGGGGATTCCAGGTGGCGGGCGTGCTGAGGCGGCCTCCAGATCCAATTGGTCACGTGTTGGCGGGTTGGCACCGACTGATGTGTCATCCATTTTTGATGTGAAGGGCACGCTGTATGCCGTAACTGGTTCCGGCCATGTGTGGTCGTACGACGGGAAATCGTGGAACACAGTGAGCGGCTGGCCAGATGATGTGGTCTCAGTGATAGATCTGAACGGAACCCTATATGCCGACGCTGGTGGGGGATCCTCAGTGTGGTCATTTGACGGGAAGTCGTGGAACAGATTGAGTGACTTGCCGCATGCGTCTACTTCCATGGTGGAAATGAACGGTACACTATATGTAGGATCGCATTCAGCGAGATTGATGTACTCGCGTGATGGTCGCGTATGGAGGCCGATGAAAGGATCACCAAAAGCAGTGAACTCGCTCTGGACTGTGAACGGGAAATTGTATGCGGAGCATGACCACGATACGCCGTATGGTGGGAGCTTCGTGCATGTCACCGTCACATTGTGGTCGTACGACGGAAAGGGATGGAAAACGATAGCGTTCCCGCCGGGTGCGCTAGTTGCCATGCTGGACATGAAAGGCACGATATATGCAAGCGACGGCGACGACGTGTTGTCATATAACGGACATTCGTGGAAGGTAATTCTTCACAACCCCGGCAATTCGGAGGGTGTTACATCTCTGGAGAACGTGAACGGCACGTTGTATGCGGGCGCCGGGAATGGCGTGTGGTCGTACAACGGCAATTCGTGGGAACTACTGAGTCACTCTCCAGTCGTGGCCACCTCCCTTTTGGACGTCAACGGCCTATTGTACGCAGTGGCAGAGACGGGTGGGCAAGATCCCAATACTATGAACACTCTCACCGACAATAATGTCTACGTAGTGTGGTCGTATGATGGACGATCATGGCAGTCGTTAGCCGGCGGCAATCCCACTGGCGTGACTTCGCTAGTCGAATTGAACGGAATCCTGTACGCTCATACGAGCTACGGATTACTCACCTACAATGGGACATTTTGGCGGTATGCCGGTCCTTTCTATTCCGTGGTGAACGTCAACGGCACGCCGTACGCAGTGTCAGGCTCGGGCGTCTGGTATTATAATGGATATACATGGAAGAAGAAGATGAGCGCCCCGCCGCAGCCAGACGGGCCAGACCCATCCCAAGCATTGCTATTCTACGCGAAGGGCACACTGTATTTTACTGAAGGATACGGCATATCCTCGTACAACGGGAAATCATGGAAAACGCTTAAGCAACCTCGTGTGATACCTGGACTCAACGCTTATGTTTGGTGGCCTTTTGAGATGAACGACACGTTCTATGTGTACGGGAACAGCCTGTGGTCATACAACGGAAAGGGCTGGAACAAGCTCTTTACATTTCCAATGACCATTGATCAGTCCCCAAGCGAAGCGTATAACATGACCCCAAACTTTGTCACCAATGTGGTGGACGTGAACGGCAGGCTATACGCTGCACTGAACAGCAAGAATGATATGTATGATGACGTATGGACGTATACCGGAAAGTCGTGGGAGAAACTAAAGGCCCAACCGTATCCTCATAAGGATCTCCGTCTGTTTGATTTGCATGGCACGCTATTCTCGATTGGCGGGTCCTCTATACGGTGGTACAACGGTAAGTCGTGGCATGGCAACATTATCGTTCCGGCGGGAAATGATGGTTACCTGCCTTCCCTTTTGGACGTGGGCGGTATACTCTATGCGGGCGGCAACGGCGTGTGGAAGTACAACGGGACATGGTGACATTTGTAATCTGCTTTTATTGCGACTGTTCCAGATCGAGAATGACTGGATCCGAAACCAGGGCACTCGGAGATGATTCGCATATCTGGCGTGGCGTCCCCGAAGATGATGCGGGCTGTTCGGGTGCGGATATGACCGTGCACGTCTCTCTTTCCTCCGGCAGGTTCCGGCGCCCGTCCGGCGACTCCTCAACCGAAGTTCACCACTTCCTTGATCACGAGAAGCGTGACAGGCGGGAGCGGGTCGACCGTCGGAATCAACCGGAAGGACACGCCGTCCATGCCGTCAGGCAGGGGCGGGCTGACTCGGAAGGAGGCGGACATCTCGAGACCGCCGCCCTTGCGCCCCAATCCCCAGCTCTTTACTATGTTACCTTTGCGTTTATCGCACTATTGCAGTGCACCACGATGGTAGCGTAGTGGCTGTACGCCAAATCCTTGGAGGAATCGAGGATGTGGTTCATCTTGCAGGACATAATCCGCCTCGAGTTCTCATTTCGGATTCAAAAGGAACAAATAATCGGCCCAAGGTGATTTTCCAACATGTGCAATGGAAAAATGGGAAACACGCGTTAGAGGGAATATATGCTCGTCCAGATGGAGAGGGGCTAACTCTCCCCCTAATCGTCGACCTTTTACTATTCGGTCATAGTGCTGGTGCATCTCTTGTCAATCACATGATCGCTAGAACGAATCGATTTCGCGCAGCGGTATCATGGGAGGGCTATCCAGACGAAGAACTAAGCTTCTATTTGGGGTGGGGTGGGGAAGGCATCGCATTTGCAAGACACTTGTACGGGGGATCCCCGATTGAAGTTCCTTTTGTTTATCGTCGGCAATCGGCAACCACCTATGCCGACCGAGTAAAAACTCCGATTCTGCTTCTGCACGGGGATGACTGCACAGCGCCTGCCATCAAGTGGTTTACCG
Source organism: Bacillota bacterium (assembly GCA_021846285.1). Lineage (GTDB taxonomy): Bacteria > Bacillota > Bacilli > Alicyclobacillales > SLC66 > JAKADD01. Next base: position 991 of record JAJZCB010000059.1, on the reverse strand, counting down.
TACTACGGGAGTATGGCGTAGAGGCAGAACTTGTCTTTTATCAACGATTCGATACCAATTGGCGCTCCGCCATATGAGTACTCCCCAACCCTCTCGCCACAGCCAATTGCGGTTGTGAAACGGCTTCAATCGTCGGCATCCAGGACTGGAAATAGGACTGGAATGCATCACCCGCACCTCCCGCCAGAAGCGAATTATGATGTTGCTCATGGCAGCCATTTAACTGCCGTGTGAGTGTTTGTCTCAAGGATTTATAATGGCAAGTGAGTCGATCCAGTTTCTTCTTGAACTAAAGGGAATGCGCATTATAGAAGACTAAACACCCATAAGAAGTCGACCCAGAGGCCCGTTGCATGAACGGCGCTGTCAATTGGATCATTAGCCAATAATTAGCGAACCAAAAATACATACAAACGGATCGGCCGGAAAGGAGAAACGGCATCCATGACAGGGGCTCACTGTATAGTCTGCGGACGCTCACTGAAAAGTGCTGATAGTATTCGTCGCGGGGGCGGTCCTTCTTGCGCCAAGCACTATCCTCCTGCTCATCTTGCCATCGAGAAAATGTTGAAGTGCGTAATATGGAGCCGGGATAAGAGGTTTGAACATGGTCATGATTTGGTCACTCTTTTTCCAAGAGCCTTGTCCGATGAATCACCGCCAGATTGGATTCGTGAGTTCGCACAAAAATTAAATGCTTTTCAGACAGCAGGGAAATACCCCGTAGAAATGGATATCATCATCAGTCGCACAGACAGGGATTTTATAGAAAGCGCGCTGTCCAAAATGGAGGAGGTGTTGGTATGGCTTTCAAACAAAATGATTTGACAGAATGGGGGAAAGCCTACCTGGAGCGGCTTCATGAAATCATGCAGGTTGAATCGATTTGGCTGTTCGGCTCGCGAATCCGGGGCGATGCAACAGAAGAAAGCGATCTGGATGTTGCCGTGGTTTCTCATGAATTCGATGGGGACTATTTAGAGGCTTATGG
>JAJZCB010000157.1 GCA_021846285.1 Bacillota bacterium | reverse complement strand
GAGATTCATCGATTGGGAGCAGCGGGGTTCGGTCGCAACATCGGGTTCGGCGCGAACAAGGTATTCACAGGGGCCATGCTGGCGACCCTGCAGGTGCAACCTCAGGTCATAGGGATCGTTCTGGGACTAGAAGGTCTGTTTGGGTTGTTGTTTCTCCCCCTCACCGGGTGGCTGAGCGATCGAACGAAGCGACCGGGGTGGCGGCGCAAGGCCTATCTGTGGGTTGCTTTTCCGGGTTCCGCCTTGAGCTGGATGGCGTTTTATTATGCGGGTTCTGCGACGGCGGCTATCTGGATTCTCGTCGCGTTTTATTTCTTTCAACAACTATCAGTGAGTCCCTACTTGGCCTGGATGCCGGATTTGGTAGGCGAATCCAGGCGGGGAATGGCTTCGGGATATTTGAATCTGTGGTGGGAGGTCGGGAATCTCGTTTCGTTCCTGGTGATCCCGATGATGTGGGAGTACTTGGGGCACCCGTTTGCGTTTGGCTTCGCATCCTTTCTGATTCTGTCAGGAGGGTTGCTCACTGTGTTGACGGTTCGCGAGCCGACTGTCGAGCAGTTGGAACTCGATTGGCAAAAGGCGCGTACATCGCGCGCTGGAATTGGCATCGGCGGCGTCGCTGCTACGGAGGCTGGGGAAACGGCGGAGGGTGCGCAAACCATGGCCGGTTCGGCAGTGAGAGGCGCCGCAGCGGCAACCGGTGGGGGCGGAGTCGGCGCGTCGTGGGCGCTGCTCTTGCGCGGAGACCTCGCCAAATTCTACATTGTGGAGGCGCTGTCCTGGGTTGCGTTTGAGGCGATCGCTTCTTTCTTTACATTATTTATCGTCCACGGGGTGGGAGGAACGGTGTTTGATTCCGCGATCGGAATGTCGATCTTCACGATCACGGGCGTGATCACCGCCTTGTGGTTCGGCCGTCTGTATTCGCGATTTTCGCCCCGCGACTCAATGGGCGTGATGTTAGGACTGTTTGCCTTGGTGTCTCTCGCTGCTGTGCCGACGAAATCACTGATCATTCTCTACATTCTGCTCGCGATCGGGGGAGTTCTTTGGGGCGGCATTCAAATCATTTCGTACGCGCTGGCGGCGGATCTCCTGGAGAGGCAAGTGGCTGACGCGGCAGTCGGCGCCGCCGGAGCGCAGGAACTGCACGGGCGACTATACGCCATATTTGGGATTGCTCAGGCTGTCGGGTTGTTGGTGGCGGCGCCTCTGGCCGGATTTTTCATCCACGCGTCGGGCGGCCGCTATGGGAGCATGTTTTGGGCGAGTTTCCTGACTGGAATGATCTCGATGGCGGTCACATTTATGATCAAGCAGACGCCGCCGTCGGCCTTTGGTTCGGGCGCAGCGCGCGCGAGTCAGTGAAACGGCGTTTGGGAACTGTCTGTCGGGCGGTCGCAGAATCTCCATCCTAGTTCGGGAGGATTGCCAACCGATTTCGCCGGATCGCCAGCCGATTTCGGCGAAATCTCCGTTCGATGCAGGGAGACTCAGTTTCTCCTGATCGTAGTCCGGGGAACCGGCTACGGCTTATATACCTTGGTCAGAAGTTGTTTCAGGGTTTGAATTTCATCCAGAGACAGTCCTTGCAATGTCCTCTCGTTCACAAATTCCACCGTGCCGGACAGGCTTTCCTGAAGCGCTTTTCCCTGTTCCGTGAGAAAAATGCAGTTTACACGCCGATCTGCCGGATCAGGCATTCGACGGATGAGGTTTTTCTGTTCCAGACGGTCCAGCATCCCGGTCAACGTGGCGGCGTCAATGTGCAGTTGGGAAGACAGTTCGGAAGCCGACACCCCGTCCTTTTCCCACAGTACATGCAACACCGTGTATTGGGGCGGGGTGATGTCGAACGGTGTCAACAGGGACTTTGAAATCTGGTTCGCCTTTTGCAGCGATCGGCTCAACAGAAACTCGATACAATTGGTGATATTCTGCACGGATGCCGCCTCATTTCGTCGTTTCCACTTGAAGATAGACTTCCATGGCGCTTCGCGCCACCAACAACCGGGAAGAAAATACGCCTGCGGCGATTTTCAGGATAACATCCGTCTGGTCATATGTAAAATGAAATTCGTATACATACTATTTGCATGCAAAATAAATTGTGTTATGATTCTGCTCATCAGAACGAAGGAGACGTGATGTTTTGGAGAAGTACTGCGTCATCGTCCTGGACGAATGGTCGTCGGCAGGACTGGCGGCGAACACCGCCGCCATTTTGGGTGTAGCCATGGGAAACAAGACGACCGGTCTTGTGGGTGGGGATGTCCTGGATGCATCAGATCTTCTGCATGTCGGCATTGTTCGGGCGCCAGTTCCCATCCTGAAAGGATCCCGGGAACTTTTGCGTGAACTGCGCGACAAGACCACGCAACCCGAATTTGCGGATTTGCTGGTGATCGCCTTTACGACCACCGCGCAAATGCACAAGTCGTATGAGGCCTACGTTGATCACATGGGAAAGATCACCTCTCGGGAACTGGAATACCTCGGGCTGGGACTGTACGGACCCGTCAAAATGGTGCGCAGGCTGACGGGCAGTCTACCGCTTTTCCGATGATGCCAGGGAGGAATCCGTATTGAAGTGGAAAGTTTCCAGCGCAATCCTTACCGCCCTGCTTCTCTGGTCCTCCTCGTTTGCCGGCATTCGCGCAGGACTGCTTGGAGGGTACTCGCCGGGTCATCTTGTGCTCCTGCGCTTCCTCTTCGCGTCGGCCGTCTTCGTCGTTCTCGCAGGTTTGGGGAGAGTCCGCTTGGCTCATCCTGCCGACATGGCCAAACTTGCGTTCCTTGGATGGATCGGGGTGTTTATGTATCAGATCACGCTCGCATTCGGTGAACAAGTCGTACCCGCAGGCACCGCAGGTCTTATTCAGGGAACCGTTCCCACCTTTACCGCGATCATCGCCGTCTTCGCTCTTCGAGAACGACTCTCCGTTCTCGGATGGTTGGGAATTGCCGTTGGGCTGCTCGGCATTTCCCTCATCACCTTTCAATCCGGACAACCGCAGGGATTCACCATAGGCGCAGTGCTCATCCTTCTCTCCACCTTGTTCGCCTCCGCCTTCTTCGTATGGCAGAAACCGTTGTTGTCACGGTACAGCGCGATCGAATTGATGGCTTATTGTACGTGGTTCGGCACTATCCCCATGCTGTTTTTCTTGCCTGGACTTGTTCCGGCTGTCTACCACGCGACGGCGGAAGCCACCGGCGCTGTACTGTATATCGGCGTCTTCCCGGCAGTCGTTGCCTACGTGTGTTGGTCATTCGCCCTGTCCCGGGCCAAGGCGAGCATCGTCAGCAGTTCACTGTACCTGAACCCGGTGCTCTCGATTGCGTTCGCTTGGCTTTGGATCGGTGAAATCCCCAGTCTGATGGCCCTCATTGGCGGAGCAACGGCGCTCTTGGGTGTCGTCATGGTCTCTCTGTGGGGGAGCAGCCTCGGGGTGCGCACTGGATCGACCGAAGCAACGTTCGGCAGTCAGGTGTAAAGCACGATGGCCGCAACATCGTACGGCAAGGAAGATGTGGGGGAGTATTCTATTGGAAATAACGCTGGGCATTTGTGGTACAATAGAATCAATCTCTTGAATGGAGCATCGCGAATGAGATTGACCTTGAGGTATGGGATCGACGCTCCCTTTATAGTGGCAAGCTCCATTGGAATAGGCGCCGGTTTTTCCATCGTTAGTCTGTTCGGGTTGCCCCACAGTCTATTTGGACTGGTTTTTGGTCTGTACCTCTTTGCCATTGGATTATGGATGTTGTTGTATTCTGCGGTGATTAAGATCAGCCATCGGTACGTGATTCTTGGTCTGGCGAACGTACAGGCAGGCGACGTACTGCTTGACGTGGGAGCCGGGCGTGGACTGTTGGCCATTGCCGCAGCAAGGCAGGGATGCAAGGTAACGGCGATTGACAAGTGGTCTCAGTGGGATCTTGGAGGAAACGGTCGACGCGCTTTGGAGAGAAATGCAGAGACTGAGGGAGTTCCCAGCATCGAGATTTTGGACGGAGACGTGCGCAAATTGCCCTTTGAGACCGAAACGTTCAACGTTGTCGTTTCAAATTTTGTTCTGCACAATATCAAGGGCGATGAGGACAGGGCTCTGGCCATTCGAGAGATGTGGCGCGTACTGCGGTTGAGCGGTCGCCTTGTTATTTCGGATATCTTGTTAACGCAGCCATATATCGAGACGTTGGCGCCGCTGACGGATCGCATTCAAACGAAACGATACTTGTATACATTCCCTTTCTCCAGAGTCATCGTTGCTTACAAAAACGATGGACCACAACCGTCATAGCACCGGTCTGCGCAGAATGAACCAGAACAAATTGACGATATCACTTATACCACCGATTGAATGCCCTCCAAGCGCAGCAGTTCTGCCTTGACATCGAGTCCGCCGCGGTATCCAGTGAGTGTTCCGTTTTTT
>JAJZCB010000058.1 GCA_021846285.1 Bacillota bacterium | reverse complement strand
GGCGTACACGTACAACTATGGAACTGTGATTGGCGCTTCCCTGCAGCTATGGAGAGACACGCATGATGCGGTGTATTTGCATCATGCGGAGCTTGTCGCCAACCGCTCCATCGCTGTGTTCACGCAACCGCATTCGCTTGTCCTGACCCCTACCGGACAAGGAGACGGGGGGTTGTTTAAGGGGATTTACGTACGCTACCTCGCGTGGATGCCCGCCTATTTTCCCAAGGATCCGATCTATCGCCAACTGCTTCTTGCCAATGCACAGGCAGTGTGGTCGCACGATCGCACAAGTCAGGGGCTGTTTGACAGCAACTGGGCGCGCAAGAGTTCCCCTCCGCCAGGCAGTGTCATCGGTCTGAGTACGGAACTCAGCGCTGTTTTCCTGTTCAATCAGATTCCTGGTCTTTATTAGAGTGCGCTAACATCGATTCGGTCTGTTGCGTGTTACTGCATAGCGAGGTGCCAACCATGTTGAACGTGCGCGATTTGGACATAAAAATAGAACGCCGATTGGAAGAACTGTGGAAGCGGTCTATTCTACGCACGATGCCTGTCGAGGACTGGACGCTGTCGACAGGAGTGGCGCCGGAACGCGCGCGGGCCGCTGAAACTGATGCGCAAAAGGCAGGGCCAGAGCAGCAGGGGCCGTTGCGTCCTGGGGATCGCTACTGGGATCCGAGAGTTGACAGCGCGCCACCAAGTGTGCTCTATTTCACGACCCGACTGCGCATCCCCCACGCACATGAAGGGGAAACGGTGTACTTGGCCCTGGATTTTCAACACGAAGGGCTGGTTTTGTGGGACGGAGCGGCGTTGCAGGGCATTGACCGCAATCACGTGGAGGTTGCCGTGTTGGAAGCGGACGCCGGCGAGCATGATGTTCGCGTGGAGGTAGACCTTTATACCGGGTGGGCCGACCGAAGCAATCCATTTGAAATCAAGGTGAGCGAGTGGCGTCTTGTGTCTCCTGTTGCGCGCGCAGCCTATTATGACATGTGGACTGTCTTGCAAGGCAGTCGCTTGAATTCGTTGCGCACGGAAGAACGCGCCGCCGTTTTACGTGTGCTTGACGAAGGGTGCAACCGCGTGCTGTGGAACGCGCATGATCGCGAGGCGTTTATGGGAAGCGTCGCGTTGGTGCAGGAAACTTTCATGGACGACGTCAGAGCGCTTGGCATCCCCGCGCGCGGCGAGGTGTTCGCCATTGGCCACTCGCACATTGACGTGGCTTGGCTATGGACTCTGGCGCAAACGCGTCGCAAGGCGCAGCGGACGTATTCGACCGTCATGCATCTGATGAGGCAATACCCGCATTACCAATTCGCGCAATCGACGCCGCAACTGTACGCGTTCTTGCAAGAGGAGCGGCCGGAGTTGTTTGAGCGGGTGAAGGCCGAGGTGAAGAACGGGAGATTCCAGCCTGTCGGGCCGATGTGGGTTGAGAGCGATTGCAATCTGACAAGCGGCGAAGCGTTGGTCAGGCAAATCGTATACGGGCGGCGGTGGTTACGCAAAGAGTTCGGTGTAGATTCGCATGTCGCGTGGTTGCCCGACGTATTCGGATTTAGTTACTCTTTGCCGCAAATCTTGAAACTGGGAGGCCTCAACTACTTCTATACGATCAAGCTCAGTTGGAACGATACGAATCCGTTTCCCTACGACCTGTTCTGGTGGGAGGGGATTGATGGAACACGGGTTCTGGCTCACATGCTGTCCTCGCCCGGCAGCGGCTACAACGGCTCCATGAAGGTTGGCGAGGCATACCAGTTTTGGGATAGCTACAAGGCCAAGCCTGATCACGGTGAGATTCTGTATCCGTTTGGATTTGGCGACGGGGGCGGCGGACCGACTGCGGAGATGTTGGAAGTGCAGTCCCGGTTGCTCCATGTTCCGGGCGCGCCGCGGGTGCGTACCGGCCATGTGGAGGAATTTTTCACGACTCTTCCCGCCGACATCAAGCTTCCTGTTTGGAACGGAGACTTGTACCTTGAATTGCATCGTGGCACGTACACGTCGCAAGGCCGGGTCAAATGGCTGCATCGGCGGGCCGAAAGCGCATTGCACAGCGCGGAGGCGCTGACGGTCGCTCTGGGCAATGAAGCCATCGCAAAACGGCTGTACGACAGTTGGATCGTACTCCTGCGCAATGAGTTCCACGATATTTTGCCTGGCTCCGGCGTGCGCGGGGTGTACGAAGACGCCGAACGGGAACTGCAAAGTGTCATTGACGCGGCAGAACACGTTTCGCTGGAGGCGCTGCAAGCGCTTCATGAGAATCCGGGCGCCGCCGCAATGAAAAGTGAGCGGGCTTGGTGTGTCTGGCAACCCAGCCCACTTGCCCGACGGGACTTGCTACAGTTGAAGGGTGTTCATTTGGCGCGCGGGGCCAAAGTGGTCTCCATCGCAGGGGAGACGCTTTCCACACAGGACGCGGCAGAGGGCGCGCTAATCCAGTTGGGCGATAGGAATCCTTATACACTTTCAACCATCTATGAAACTGTGAACGGCGCCCTGGCGGACGCGGACGCACACGCGCAAGGCAACGGTGTGCAGGTGTCGCTCACCAGCCTGGAAAATGCCTTCCTGCGCGCGGAGTGGAATGCACGCGGCGTATTGCGCCGCATCTACGATAAGGAAGTCCAGCGCGAAATCCTTACGGATGCGTCCAATCGCTTGATGGTGTATCTCGACAAGCCGCATGACTGGGATGCGTGGGAGATTGACGCGGATTACGGGAGTGTCGCCAAGCAACTGCTGCCCGCCCGTGTGTCTGTCCTGGAGCAGGGGCCCCTCCGGGCGGCGCTGGAATTTGTATATGAGTATGGCGCGTCACGCATTACGCAAACGGTTCGGTTGGGAATCGATTCCCGCTTGCTTGAATTTGTCACGGACATGGAGTGGCGCGAACACTCGACCATGCTGCGCACCGATTTTACTGTTGGGGTTCACGCCAGGTTCGCGACTTACGATATCGCGTTTGGCAACAGCGAACGCCCCACCCACAGCAATACGTCATGGGAGCAGGCGGCGTTTGAAGTTCCTGCGCACAAATGGGCGGATCTCTCGGAGGATGATTACGGGGTAAGCCTGGTCAACAATGGCCGCTATGGACACAGCGTGAAAGGCTCCCGGATGGGATTGTCTCTGCTTAAGTCCGCCGTCTGGCCGGATCCTGAAGCCGATCAGGGCGCGCATCATATCGCCTACGGGTTGTACTGCCACAATGGAGACTGGCGGCGTGGCAATACCATGGCGGTAGCCTATGCGCTGAATCACCCGTATCTGGTCGCACGGTTGCCGGATGGGGCTGAGGTGGATCTGCCGGGCGTCGTTGAGACCGACAGAGAGAATATCGTCATCGAGACGATCAAGTGGGCTGAGGATGACGCGCACTCGATCATCATCCGCTTTTACGAGGCTTACAATCGTCAGACCACTGTGACGCTGTCCTTCTCCAGGGTGGTGCAAAAAGTGCTTAGGACGGACCTGATGGAAGAAGAGCAGATCGTCTCGGAAGTGCTGTGCGATCATCCGACAACCAAGGTGTTGATGTCGGTGCGACCATACGAACTGTGCACCTTGAAGGTGGTTCTGTAGCAGCAGGCAAGATGTCCATCAAGTTGCAAAACTCAATCGGCAGGGGGAATTTTTGTGACTCGATCACGCCACAAACGGATGAGCGCCACCGCGCTCATGTCTCTGGCGCTCGCGTTGCCGGCATGGACGCTCGGCGCAGCGGCCAAGCAAGTTGACCTTCGTGCGCCGCAAGAACAGGGATTTGGGATTCAGGCACAGCCAATACAACTGGTTGGAGCGGATCCGACTTCCTATCTGACGCACGATCAGGCAGCCTTATCCTACATCTTGTCAAAGGTTCTTCCCAACGGCGAACTCCTCAGCAGTTCAGGGCAAATGGCCAGCACGCAGACGACGGCTTATACGGCAGTCGCCCTGGCGCTGGCAGGGGAGAGTGGACCAGCCGCAAGCCTCGCGCAATGGCTTCTATCCAAACAAAATGCGGACGGCGGTTGGGGAGCTTCGTTGGCAGCCGCCGCAGGATCGTCCGCCTCCGATCTGCGCGATTCGGCCCTGGCCTTGTGGGCGATCGCTGAAGTCGGGCATGTAGCCGCGTCGGCGCAGAGCGGCAGTCACTTTTCTCAGATTGAGCTTGGGGTCAAGTACTTGCTCAGCCTACAGTCGGCTTCCAATGCGACGTTTGCTGACGCAGGCAGCAGCGTGGCGCCTGCAGAGAGCAACGCGACAGCGATTCGGGCGCTGCAAGTCTGCGCATACGCCGCACAGCAACTTGGACATTCAGACGAAGCGCAACAGTGGTTGAAAGCGTCCTCGCAGGCGGCGGAATCGCTTAATGCAGATACTGGAATCGCCCGCTCCGATACCACGGACTTCCTCGCGAGCGCGCTGTGGGGGCTTGCCCCTTTTACGCAGGCGGCGCAGAGGCAAGTGGGCGCCACGAATGATCTCGGGTTCGCCTATCTTGGATTTGGGGCCAAATCCGGCCCTGGTTACTATTCGGGCATGGATTGGATTGATGGAGTCAGTACGTTCAATTACGCGATCGCCGCTGCGCGCGCCGGATTGCAGAATCTGGCGATCGCGCAGTACAACTATGGTTTGACGATGCAGAATTCGGACGGGGGCTTTGGCACATCCGCGCATCCGCCCATGGGGCCTGAAACGGGTTCGTTTGCCAAGGGGCCAAACGCTTCAAGCGTCCTGGTCACGGCGCATTATCTTCTTGCCACACACGCATTGCTTGCGCATGGGATGCTTGGCTTTGGCTGGAACTCTGCGAACGTCACGATAAACGGCAATGCGAGCACAATCGCGGCGGCGCCGCCGGCCCTGGATCCCCGGATCAAGATGCGGCATGGGCCGCGGATCGCCGTGATCATCGGCAGCCCCTCTGTCCAGGTGAGCGCCAGTCAACCAGCGACTTCCGGCGCCTCCGAGCAGAACATGCAAATGAATGTTGCTTATGAACTGACGCAAATGGGCTATCGCGTGACTCTATTCTGGTACAAACCCAATCAGGCGCAGCAGTTTTATCCGTTGAACGCATTTTGGGCTTCGCTAGGCAGTTTTCAGGATGTCATCGCCGCAAACAACTCGTTTGCCTATAGCAATGGCTACAAAGCGAGTTTTACTGCGCACCAGCAACAGTTTCTCAGTTGGTTGCAGCAGGGGGGACGTTTCATCGACGCGGGCGACAGCGGAGCAGTTCCCTTGCCGTCTCCCTTGACCGTTCAAGTTTCCGGCACGCAAACGCCGATCTCGGCGATCCGTTTATCCGCGGGTTTGCCGGCGGAGAACAATCCTGTCGGAGGTGGACAGGGAGTCTCGCAGAATTGGCCCAATGCGGCCAATGCTTACTACAGTGCTGGCTCCGCTTACAAGGTCTTTGCCTATGGTCAAACGGGAAGCGACCAGTGGCAACCCGTCATGGTCGGTGCGCACTACGGATTGGGACGTGTGCTGCTCTCCACTGTGGCGGTGGGTTCCACCACCCAGGATCATGCGCCGCTATTATCCGCGATGCTGGGTTGGGCGAATCGCGGCGTACAGATTCCCGAGCCTGTTCCAGTCTCCTATACGGGGGCGGCCCAGCAGCTGTATCAGGCGATGCAGACCGTCTATGGGATTTCCGGAACCAATCTGTACCGAGAACACAACATACCTGCCCAGGGGGATCGGCCGTATTCCTATCTGTGGCCGTTTGGTCAGGCGTTTGCAGGCATCGCGGCCAGCGCATCGGCGCTTCGTCCGGTAACAAACTACCCGACTCTGCTTACCAATCTCGTCGCAGGGCTGCAAATGTATAACGATCCCACATCGAATCCGCCTGGCTACGATTCCTATGTGTTGAGTCAGGGCGGCGGGTTACAGTATTTTGACGACAATGGATGGATTGCCCTCGATTTGATGCGCAGCTACGCCAACACAAATAACCCCCAGTTTCTGCGTCTGGCAGAGAGTGACTTCACATTTTTGCAGAGCGGCTGGAGCAAGTCAAAAATCCCGCCTGGCGGGGAGTATTTTAACGAAAAGCGAATCGGCCGCACGCAAACGGCGACCGGTTCAGTGATCGACGCGGCGTTGCGCTTGTACCTGGCGACGCGAAGTCCGCTTTATCTAACGTTTGCCAAACAGGCGTACAACTGGGATCGCACTTATATCAAAGGGGTGAACGGTCTCTACAACGACGGCGTCACTGCGACGGGACAGGCCAACGGTACGCCGTATACGTACGATACAGGGGTCATCCTGCAGGCCGATGTTCTCTTGTACCGAGCCACGAATGAGGCGAAGTATCTGACCCGCGCAGAACAGCTGGCGACTGAAGGACTGTCTCTGTACACGGACCCGCTGACCGGTCAGATGATTAACAATGCAGGACAGTCGAACGCGCCGTTTAACGAGATTTTCTTGCGTGGGTTGCTCATGCTCTATGGGGAGGATCAGAACCCCGCGTATCTGAGCTACATCGAACGGCAAGCGAATACCGCCTATCGTTACGACAGGTATGCCAATGGCATTTACGGAATCAATTGGAGTGGCGTGAACGATCCGAGTCAGCCCGTGGATCTTTTGACGCAAGGGGGAACCCTGAGGCTGTTTGGCATGCTTGCGAATCTCCAAAAAACACCTTGAATGCGTGAATGCGTGAATGCTTGAAGGCAGGAGACGGAGGACCAGCGATCCAGAGAGAGCACGTCAAAGGAGGATTGTCGATGACCGCGATCAAGTCCACTGCTGTTACATCTGTGATCAAGGATGTCTTTGGCAGGATTCAGGATGATAAACTACGCCGTGTTGCGACCAACTGTTTGCTTAGCACTCTTGACACCACGATTCAGTGGCCCGACGGGAATGATCCGTTTGTGATCACGGGGGATATCCCCGCCATGTGGCTGCGGGACTCGTCGTGCCAGTTGGAACCGTACATTCGTTTTACGGGTGAAGACTCGGTACTGAAGGAATTGATCATGGGAGTCATTCGTCGGCAGGTGTTTTACATTAACGAGGATCCTTATGCCAATGCGTTCAATCCTGAACCCAATGACGTGCAGGGCTTCCCCCACGACCGTACTGATAAGAATCCGTGGGTGTACGAAAGAAAATTTGAGTTGGATTCTCTATGTCACCCCATTCGTCTGTGGTGGATGTTTTGGCAGGCGACGCATGACCGGCGGATCTTTTCCCCGGATGTGTTAAGTTCTATTTACAGAATCATAGACGTGTTTGAAACGGAGCAGGATCATAGCCGATCCTCGTATCTCTTTGAACGCCCGCACGCGCCCTTGACAGATACGTTGGCGTTTGGGGGCAAGGGTTCCCCCGTTGCGGCTACAGGTCTGATATGGTCGGGGTTCAGACCGAGTGATGATGCGTGCACTTACCATTATTTGATTCCCGCTCAGATGTTCGCGGTGGTCAGCCTGCACATGTTGCGTGAACTTGTGAAAATGGGATTTTCCGACGATATCCTTGTCAGACGCATCACGGATTTGATAACGCTCATCCAAGGGGGCATTGATCGCTTGGCAACGGTTCCCCATGTCTTCTATGGAGATATCTGGGCCTATGAAGTGAACGGTCTGGGACACTACAATCTGATGGATGACGCAAATGTACCCAGTCTATTGTCGCTTCCTTTCATAGGATACTGTTCGCTGGACTCCCCTCAATACAATCGGACCCGGCGGTTTGTCTTAAGCAAGTACAATCCATATTTTGTTGAGAGCGAACTGGGCTCTGGCGTGGGAAGTCCGCACACGCCTGCCGGCTACTTCTGGCCCATTGCCGTCATGATGCAGGCCTTGACGAGTGACTCTGAATCGGAGAAACTGTCCTGTGTCGACCTGCTTTTACGAACGGATGCGGACACAGGATTCATGCATGAGAGTATTGATGCAAAGAATCCGGAGCGCTATACCCGTTCGTGGTTCGCGTGGGCGAATTCTCTGTTTGCGGAACTGATATTGCGTCTCATGGATGTCAAATCCATTGAGGCTTCTCCGCTGCTGAGTGAAACGGAAGTAAGATTTTGATCATTATGGAGGGTAAAGCGATGCGTGTAATTTACATTGATATCGATAGCTTGCGACCAGATCATCTCGGTTGCTACGGGTATACTCGTCCGACCACACCGAATATCGATCGGTTGGCTCAACAGGGAATACGATTTACGCAGTGTTTTACGTCGGACAGTCCGTGCATGCCTTCACGGGCTGCGACGATCAGTGGAACATTCGGCATCAAAAACGGCGTCGTTACGCACGGCGAACGCGCCTCAGAACTTCAGGGGCAACAGAGCACACTGCCTTATGTGCTTCGACAGCACCGGATTCCGGCAGTGGCAATCAGCAGTTTCGGTCGACACCCGTCCCCCTGGTTCTATGTCGGCTGGAACGAATTTATCGATCCGATTGATCGGCCGGAGCTAAGCTTCCAACAAATCGCGGGCGAAGAAGTCGTTGATCGGGCGATTCGCTGGTTGGAGGAAAACCGCGATCTGACCGATTTTTACCTGTACGTGCAACTCTGGGATCCGCATGCAGTCTACGAGGCTCCGCAGTCGTTCGTGGATGCGGTGCGCAACGACAATTATCCTGCGCGTCCCACCCCTGACGATGTGGAAACCCATCAGAACGATATGTTCTGGCATTCAGCGAAAGGGATGGGAATCGCGTCCTATGAAGATTGGCAGCGAATGATTGACGAGTATGACGGAGAAATTCGTTATGTCGACAACCAAATTGGGCGTCTGCTCGCCCAACTGGAGGAGCTTGAACCAGAAGGCGACATGGTGGTCATTTTGTCAGCGGATCACGGGGAAGAACACGGAGAACATGGATTATACGTGGAACACTGGAGCGTGTATAACGGTACGCAGCACATTCCCCTGATCATTCGTGATTCGCGCAGGCGGGATGCGGGTACGGTGTTTGATGGATTGGTCTATCAAATGGATATTACGTCCACCATCTGTCACGCGTTTGGTGTTCCTGCTCCAGCGCGCTGGGACAGCAAATCCCTGCTTAAACAGCGCGATGGCGTGGAGAGCGTCCGTCCCTATCTGGTTTGCGGGCATGGACTGTATACGGCGCAGCGAACGGTGATAACTACCGAATGGAAGCTGATCCGCACTTACCACCCCGGGATGTGGGAAATTCCCAAGTTGCAATTGTTCCGCCGCGCGGATGTATGGGAGCAGGACAACGTGGCTTCCATCTATCCGGAGGAGGCGGACCGACTGGACGGTTTGCTGCGTGCATGGGAAGAGGAACATCGTGTCGGTTGCGATCCCATGATGACAAATGTTGCGCAACGACCGCACGGTTCCGTATATGCCAAAGGGTGGTCAGATCAGTTTCTGACAGACGGGGTACACATGCCTGTGGTTCGGTCTCAGAGAAAGCGGGAACCTGAGGCGCGCTGAAGCCGGAGGATAGGGATGTCTCCCGATCCGCGTTTCATGTCATTTTTCCCGGAGTAGAGCCACGAACGATCAGTTCACCTGGGAGTTCCACAATTTCCGGGGTCAGTCCGTCCTCTTGGCCAATTCTCAAAATGATCCGATTCATCGCAACGACCCCAATTTGGTAGGTGGGTTGAGCGATTGTCGTAATGCCAGATCCTACGAGGAGAGCCCACTCCGGATCGTCGAACCCCAGATAGGACACACTCTCGGGAACCCTGATGCCAAGTCTCTGAAACGTCCGGGACAACTTGAGCAAGAGTACCCCGTTGCCCGCCAATATAGTGCGGAGCTGCCCTCGAGAGTCGTACAGAAATTGCAGGAGGTTCTTTTCGAGGTGCGCCTGATTGTGAGCATCGACCACATACACATCGGACGTGCTGACGTGTCCATTTTCAGCCAGAATGCGGGAAAACGTCTCCAATCTCTCAGTGCGGGAACTAATCCCTTCGACTGGTTCCGTAAACAGGGCGACTCGTTCGTACTCCTTCTCCAGAAGATAATGCAGCGCCGTTTCCGTCGCGGACCGGTTATCGGTGCAGACGGTGTCAAAATTGAGATCCGGAACCTTTCGGTCCACCAGAACGATTGGCGTCTTCTGACCCCCTAGGTCACGCAAGAATGCATTATTTTGACCCGTCGTGTTGATGATAAGTCCGTCGATTTTGTGCGATTGAGCTATGAAAATGTAATCGCGCTCTTTTTGTGCGTCGTTGTCTGTATTCCAGACCACGATACTGTATCCGTGAAACTTGGCCACATCCTCCACACCGCGCATGATTGCAGTCGAAAACGGATTGGAAATATCGGCCAGAATTACACCGATCAGGTTGCTTCGTCCTCGCTTCAATCCACGCGCAAGTTGGTTCGGGCGATAGTTCAGCGCCGCAATCGTCTCTTCAATTCTCTGCCGTGTGGAGTCAGCCAACGCCTCGTACTGACCCGAAATATAACGGGAAATGGTGGTCTTGGACACGCCCGCCGCCTGAGCTACCTGACCAATCGTGACATACGCCGCATCCTTCTGACGAGAATGGCTCATGGACAACGCTCCCAATCAGACTGCTAAAACAGCGAATTTACGGAATCGGTTGCAGAAACCAGTCCCTGCAACGCTTTGATCATACCCCGAAAATCAAAGATGTCAAGTGATTCGCAATAAATTCGGTAAAATTAAGCGAATTCGATTGCATCTAGACTAGCCGAAGGGTCTGTGTTAATCTCACTCATAGGTGTCGTAAGGACGAATCGCGTCACTTTTATGAAACCGATACCAGTCAGACTGCTGTCCTGACATAAGGGAGGGGAGGGAAGGTATGCCTGCTTTCGATTTGGTGACATTTGGCGAACCGTTAATTTCGTTTATCGCCGGAGAAACGGGTCCGCTGCATGGAGTTAGACACTTCCTGCGCAGTTTGGCTGGAGCTGAGATCAACGTCGCGATTGGAATGGTTCGGCTGGGATACAAAGTAGGATATGTGTCCCGGGTTGGAAACGATGTGTTTGGGGAGATGATTCTAAAGACCCTTCGCAGCGAAGGCATAGATACGAGACTCATGGGCGTTGATGAACAACGTCCTACTGGGTTTCAGTTAAAGTCCAGAGTCGTCATTGAGGATCCGGAAGTGTTTTATTTTCGCCGCGGGACGGCTGCCAGTTCGCTCGCGATCGACCCGGCTCACAGCGCGTACTTTTCCAGTGCTCGCCACGCACATCTTACTGGCATTCCGCTGGCTCTCTCGCAGTCGTCATATGCCTTCGCGGAAGGGGTGGTGAGCATATGTTCCGGCACTGGAACTACCGTGTCCTTTGACCCCAATCTGCGACCGAAGCTATGGCCAAATCGACAGGAAATGATTGACACGGTTAACCGCATGGCCTGTAAAGCTGATTGGGTGCTGCCGGGTCTGTCTGAGGGCATTCTGTTGACTGGGTATTCCTCTCCTCATGATATTGCCGAATTTTATCTCGAAAGGGGGGTCAGCGTCGTTGTCGTCAAGCTGGGGCCTGTTGGCGCCTATTTCCGGACAAAGTATGAGGAGGGATACGCAGACGGATTTCCGGTTCAGTCGGTTGATACCGTTGGCGCAGGAGACGGGTTTGCGGTGGGTCTGATAAGCGGGATGTTGGATGGGCTCTCCCTGCGCAACTGTGTGGAAAGGGCCAATGCCGCAGGAGCGATGACCGTTATGTCACAGGAGGATTTTGGACTGACGGGGCTTTCTGATCTAAGCCAATTCATGCAGACAAACAGGAGAAACGCGACGATGTCGTAGTCCGTGGAGTTGAACGGATTGATTGTTTGGTGGGTAGGGGGCGGAGAATGAAACTTCAGTTGGCTCTTGATCGAATGACGATGGATTCGGCTGTCGCCATCGCGCGTTCCGTTCGAGACAGCGTGGATTGGGTGGAAGTGGGCACATCCCTGATTAAGGAATACGGCAAGGACAGTATTCTCGCTATGCGAAAAGCGCTCCCTGATACAACGATTGTTGCTGATGTCAAGACCATCGACAGTGTCAGATATGAGTTTGAACTCTGCTTCCGTGCGGGAGCCGATGTCGTAACCATGATGGCAGTCGCGCCTTCCACGACTGTCGAGTTAGGCGTCAAGATTGCCTCCGAGTACGGCAAAACCGTGATCCTTGATCTTCTCAATGGTCGGCTGGAGGAAGTCGGGCGCTATGCTGACAGGGAGAATGTGATTTTATGCTGGCACCGCGGCAAGGATGAGCAGGAAACTTATGGAGTGCAGGCAAGTTCCTTCACGCATCCAGCGTTGAGCCATCCGGGCGCTCGATGGGCGTTTGCAGGCGGGTTGTCCCATGAAAACCTGCATAAGGTCGCCGCTTACCGTCCGTATCTTGTCATTGTGGGATCAGCTATAACGTCTGCGCAAGATCCGGCGCAGGCCGCTCGGGAGTTTCGCCGGATCGCGCGGGAGGTAGAGACATGAATGAGGCGGATGCCATAGTTCGGGAGATAGAAACGGTGCTGCAGGGCCTTCGTGATGAAGAGATGGACATGTTCGTCCAAACGATTTTTGAGGCCGGGCGCATTTTTATCGTCGGTGAGGGCCGAACGGGTTTTATGATGAAGTCGTTCGCCATGAGACTCATGCATATGGGCCTTTGCGTGTTTGTTGCCGGTGAAACTATCACGCCTGCCATGATGACAGATGATCTCCTGATCGCGGGATCGGGTTCCGGTTCAACCCAGAGTGTTCTGCATGTTGCCCGGACCGCTGTCAACTTGGGCGCGCATCTGATTGCCGTGACTGCGCATCCGGAGTCCCCTTTGGGGGAGTTGGCCGAGGCAGTGATCCATATTGCCGCGGCTACAAAGGGGCGGTCAGAAGGTGAGGCGACCAGCGCGCAACCTCTGAGCTCGCTTTTTGATCAATGCCTGCATGTTGTGCTGGATGCGACTTGCCTGCGCTTGCTGTCGCTCCTCCATGAGCAGTCGGAGAATCTGCTGAAAAGGCACACCAACATTGACTGAACGCAAGATCCGGTGGATTGATGAGCCGATGCTGAAACCGATACCAGACATGGCGATCCTGATCTAGCAAAGACTGCAGCTGTTAGAGAAAATTATGCTTGACACTTGATTTGAAAAGTAGTAGAAAGTGTTTATCAGTACTGAAACCGATACCATTGAACAATTGGACGATGCTTGTCGAATTTGCATTCAGGTGCTGATTCCGATTGTTTTCTTGGTTAAATTGAAAACGGTTCCATTTGGGGCAAGTTGCCGGATGATGGGAGTGATGCCGCGGTAGTGGAACGCAGGAAGAGCGTATCATTGTAGGTTCCAGACAAGATCAATCATGGTTGAGGGGGATATGTATGCGATTGACAAAACGGAATCTGGCCCTGGCGGCAGTAGTGAGTTTCACGGCCTTAAGTTCTCTATCATGGACCTCTGCAGGATTGGCGAAGAGTCATAGTTTCAAAACATCGCCAGCGAATCTGCTGCAATCCATCAAGCAACAGGTCGCAGCTATGGAGGGACCTGACACGGTCTGGACGGGTCCGACCACTGGCCCGAAAGCTGCGAAAGGCAAGTTTATCGTGTATCTTTCCGGAATGGCGGGGAACAATCTCTCTCGTGACTATGGCATCTTTATGGCGCAAGCGGCAGCGAAGATCGGTTGGAAGTTCAAAGTGATCAACGCGAGCGGAAGCGCCACCAGTTGGCTGAATGGATTGAACGAGGCCATCGCCCTTAAACCGAACGGCATTGCCATGTTTGCCAATGCGGCTACCTTGCAGGGACCGATCCGCAAGGCTGTTGCGCGCGGCATTGTGTTGATCGGCCTGCACGCCTCCGCGGAGCCGGGGCCGAGACCGACGCGGCATCTGTTCACCAACATTGAGTCCAGTCCTGCACAGATAGGTCGTGCGGAAGCCGATTATGTGATCGCCAGT
The DNA here is from genome assembly GCA_021846285.1 of Bacillota bacterium. GTDB lineage: Bacteria > Bacillota > Bacilli > Alicyclobacillales > SLC66 > JAKADD01. The sequence goes on along the minus strand of JAJZCB010000058.1, from coordinate 10,164 downwards.
TCAAACGGCAAAGCCAACGTCGTGGTGTTGACGCATAACGAATATGCGATTGCCTACACAAAATCCATGGCAACCAAGAACCAACTGACCGCGCTTCCCGGCATCCATGTCAAGGGGTATGTCAATATTCCGGCGGCCAACACTCAGCAACTCATTCCGGGACTGGTGACGAGTTGGGTGCAGCGGTATGGTCTCCCCCTATACGCCACGACGGTGGGAGACACCGATTGGGCTTTTGCGGCAGCAGCGCTTCGCGGCATGGGGGTGCCGCCGTCACAGGTCAGATTGGTTGGATCGGATGGAACACCCGGCGCGTATGCTCGCATTCGCCAAGGCAATGACTATCAGGTTGCAACGGTTCCAGAACCGGTTGAACTTCAGGCATGGCAGGCCATTGACGAGTTCAACCGCGCATTTCATAAAATGCCGCCGAGCAATTTCCTCCAGCCAGTTCACCTCGTCGTTCACAGCAACGTGAATCTGGAAGGCGGACGGCAAGGTTTCTTCAATCCTGCCAATCACTACAAACAGCACTACGAAAAGATTTGGGGCGTCAAATAAAGTCGGATCTGTCCAGAGGTGAGCCTGATGCAACAAACCCTTGAGCCCCTGCTCGACTTGCACGGTATAACAAAGAGGTTTGCCGGAACCATCGCCCTGAATCATGTCGGCATCAAGGTCTACCCCGGGGAGATCCACGCTCTGCTCGGTGAGAACGGCGCGGGCAAGTCGACGCTGATCAAAGTTCTATCGGGCGTTTACCTGGCGGATCAAGGTCAGATCACATTCAGGGGCAATCCGGTCAATCCTGCCAGTCAGACTCTGCCCATCTCCTTCATCCATCAGGATCTGGGCCTTGTCGACAGCATGACCGTGGGGGAAAATGTTGCGATAGTGGCGGGGTATCAGCGGTCGCACGGGCTCATTTCATGGAAAGGCGTGAACCGGCGCGCCAGGGAGATTCTGAGTGGCATGGGGAGTGCAGTGGATCCGGAAACCAGGGTTGCGGACCTGTCTGCAGCGGAACGGTCGCTGGTCGCCATTGCGCGGGCGCTGTCCGTGAAGGCCGACCTGTTGGTTCTCGATGAACCAACGGCCTCACTCCCCGCAACAGATGTCAGCCACCTGCTTGATGTCTTGCGACAGCTCAAGCAACGCGGCATCGGAATTATCTACGTGACGCACCGGATTGACGAAGTCTTTCGCATTGCCGACACCGTCACCGTACTGAGGGATGGAAAGCACGTCGCAACAATGCCGGTCACCGACACGAACCCGCAGGATCTGGTGTTCAAAATCGTTGGCAGGGACGTTTCCGAAGTGTTCGTGGCGCCCCCGCCTGCATCGATTGCGGATCGGCGACTGGAGGTCAAGGAACTCATCGCCGAACGGATGGGACCCATATCCTTTTCGTTGACCGGCGGGGAAATCCTGGGGCTTGTCGGACTGCGCGGCGCGGGCCAGGAGACCATCGGTCGCGTCCTGTTCGGCGACCTGCCGCTTCAGCAAGGGGTCGTCCAGGTTGACGGAAAACGCATGCGTCCTGAAAGTTGTCTGCATGCCATCAAGAACGGCATTGGATATGTTTCCAGTAAACGAATGGAAGACAATCTAGCCGGCGTGCTGAGTGTGAGAGAGAACCTGTTTTTGAATCCCGAAATTCAGCGAGGGGCCAAACGCCGTATTGACCGTAAGGCGGAAATGCAACTGAGCCATGATCTCGTCGCCAGATTTGCGGTTCGACCGCCCGACGTGGAACGCGTGGTCACCACGCTGAGCGGAGGCAATCAACAGAAGGTCATCCTGGCGAGATGGCTGGCCCTGAACGCGAAGATTTTGATTCTGGAAGAACCGACGGGCGGTGTCGACGTCGGAGCGAAAGCAGAGATCTATCGGTTGCTGGGAAATGAAGTGAAGGCGGGCATCTCGATTCTGCTGATCAGTTCGGATTTTGAAGAAGTATCTACAATCTGCCATCGCGCGCTGGTGTTTAACCGCGGACAGATTGTGGCGGAAGTTCCCGGACAGGACCTCTCTGTCCAACGATTGACCGGTTTGGCGACCGGTATGGACACTGATCAGAGTCATAGGGACACAGGAAAGGGGCGGATGATCCGTGGATGATACAGAACTCCTCAACTCCGCCGAGCCGCGCGAGAGTCGTTTCGGGTTGTCCGGCCTGTTGCGATGGTTGCCAAAGTACGGCCTTCTTGCTTTTACGGCCGCGCTGATTGTGGCGTTCTCACTCCTCTTGCCAAACACATTTCCTACGGCCTTTACATTCCGGTCCATCCTGAACGAAGAATCGGTGTATGCTCTGGCGGCGCTGGCTGTCATGGTGCCGATGGCGGCGAATCACTTCGATCTCTCCGTGGGATACATGCTGGGCATGGCGCAGGTCCTCGGCATGGGCCTGCAATCCATCATGGGATTGCCGCCCTGGCTCACCGTGCTTCTGGTGCTCTGCTTCGGCGCCTGTGTCGGGATCGTCAACGGTCTCTTGGTTACGCGGGCAAAAATCGATTCCTTTATCGCAACGCTTGGGACGGGCACCGTCGTCTATGGATTGAATCTCTGGTACACGGGCGGACAGGAGATCACGGGCAATCTTCCCCAATCCTTTACCAACATCGCGAATTCCCCCTTCGGAATCCCGCTGCCTGCAGTCTATGTGCTGGTCGCCGGGCTTACTCTGTGGTTGGTGTTTGAGTACTTTCCGCTTGGACGGCACCTGTACGTGCTGGGATCGAATCCTCGGGCCGCTGAATTAAACGGAATCTCCGCGAAGAAAAATGTGACGTTGGCATTTACCGTCTCGGGCGTCCTGGCGTCCATCGCGGGCCTTGTGCTGGTTTCGCAATTGCAGGTTGGCGAGAGTTCCGTGGGACCTGATTATCTCCTGCCGTCATTTACGGCGGCCCTTCTCGGCGCCACCACCATCAAACCTGGACGCGTCAATGTGTGGGGAACCATCCTGGCTGTGCTGTTGCTGTCAGTGGCCATAGCAGGGCTGCAACAGATGGGCGCGCAATATTTTGTGCAGCCTCTGTTTGACGGACTGATGTTGATCATCGCCGTTGGCCTCTCCGGGGTTGTGATCCGCAGGCGCAAGGAACGGGTGGTCAAAGTGTCGAAGGACGATACGGGCGATGCGGGTATCGACGCGGGATTGGAAGGGCAAGAGACGGGGGGAAACGCTTCGCATGAGTGATCGGGAGCTCTTGGAAAAGCTTCTCTTACAGGAGAAGACACTTCAGTTTGGCGAATTTTCGCATGACACTGCCTTTCAGATCGCCGAGAAAATTTATCGTAGAGCCCGCGAGGAATTGTGGGCGGTGACCGTGGATATTTCGCGATTTGGCCAGCAGTTGGTTCACTTTTCAATGCCGGGAACAGCCAGGGACAACGACGAATGGATACGCAGGAAATGCAGAGTGGTAGAACGCTTTTCCCATAGTTCGTATTATATGGGCGTCTACTATCAGAGCATCGGAAAAACGATCGAATCAGAGTCGTTTCTCGATTCGCGCGAGTATATTCCGTTTGGAGGGGCGTTCCCGATCATCATTCGCAATACGGGAGTTATTGGAACGATTACCGTGTCGGGGCTGTCGCAAGAAAGGGATCATGGCGCGGTCATTGACGCTCTCAGCGAAGTGCTGAACATTGGACAATGAAGAGGCCAGTGATGTGGGCGGCGCGTCAGAATGTTGACTGAAGCCTTCCGTCGCGCACACAAACAGAGTAGTGGCAAGCAGATCGACATTGAGCCAGCAGGCGCTCAATGTCGATCTGTTTTCCTTAAGGGATTTTTCTTGGCGTCTTGACGAAAAGCAGGGATTTTAATATATTGAATATTAATCGTAATAACGATTTGCACCTGCGCGAGGGGAACTGTGGGGAGGAGTTCATAGTGGCCAAGGCGCGGATCATGGTCGTGGATGATGAATCGATTGTGCGCATGGACATCAGGGAAATTCTCCTGGAACAAGGGTACGAAGTTGTCGCCGAGGCTTCGGATGGAGAGGCGGCGATAGCACAGGCGCTCGCGCATCGCCCGGATCTCATCGTGATGGATGTCAAGATGCCTAAGATGAATGGCCTGAAGGCCGGGCGCATCATCTATCAGAAAACGAGCATTCCGCTTTTGGCTCTGACGGCCTACAGTCACGGACAACTTGTAGACGAAGCGAAGACGTCGGGGATAATGGCCTATCTGGTCAAGCCGGTGACGGAATCTGATCTGATTCCGAGTTTGGAAATCGCGCTCGCGCAGGCTGATCGACTGAAGCGGATGAATGCGCAAATTGAGGATCTGAAGCAATCCTTGGCGAATCGAAAACTGGTGGAGCGCGCCAAGGGATTATTGATGGAACAACACCAGTTAAACGAAAAAGCGGCGTATGAGAAAATGAGAAGCTTTTGTATGGATAGGCGCGTGACTCTGGAAGAACTGGCGCGCACAATCATTCAGCTCGAAGCGTTTCCAGAATAGACAAGTGAACATGCAGGGCAATGGCGCCCACGGACTGAGACTATCAGTTTGTGGGCGTTTTTCAGTTGCGAATCATTGGGAGGGGTGACAAACATGGCGTTGCTGACGAATCTGGAGGAATTAAACGCGTGCTACATTGACGGGAGGTTCATGTCACCCACTGGAGGCGTCATCGAAGTGTGGAACCCGGCTACCGGAAAGATTGCGGGTCACGTGCCAAACGGCGGCGTCATCGAGGCGCGCGCCGCCGTCGCTGCGGCGCATGCCGCATTTCCCGTTTGGGCCCGTATGCTTCCGGCGGAACGCGCTGGGTATCTCAAGCGCTGGGCGCAGTTGATGCTTGAGCATGCCGACGAGCTCGCGCGCATTCTGGTTGCTGAACAGGGGAAACCGTTCGCTGAAGCGTATGAAGAGGCGGAAGGGTCAGCTTTATTTGCCGAGTGGTATGCGGAAGAAGGCAAACGCGCATACGGAGAAACCGTTCCTCCTTCGGCGATCAACAAGCGCATTCTGGTTATCCGCCAACCTGTCGGTGTGGCGGCGCTGATTACGCCATGGAATTATCCGGCCACAATGATTGCGCGTAAAGCAGCGCCCGCTTTGGCGGCGGGCTGTACGATCGTCATCAAACCATCAAGCCAGACCCCGTTGACAGCGGTCGCCCTGGCGCGACTGGCGCATGAGGCAGGTTTCCCAGCCGGAGTCATCAACCTGGTGACAGGCAGGGCCAGCGAAATTGGCGACGAATTCATGGCCAATCCGCATGTAAAGAAGGTGTCCTTCACCGGTTCGACAGAGGTCGGGAAACAGTTGATCCGCGCTTCCGCTGATCAGGTCAAACGGCTCTCTCTGGAACTTGGCGGGAATGCTCCGTTTATTGTTTTTCCCGATGCGGATCTTGATCTGGCCGTGGCAGCGGCCGTGGGCAACAAGTTCGAAAACTGCGGGCAAATGTGCAATGGAATTAACGTCATTTACGTACACGAAGAGATTATGGAAGCATTCACAGAAAAACTGATGAACCGCGTGAATCAGCTCAAGGTGGGACATGGTCATGAGCCCGACGTGAAGCTCGGCCCGGTGATCGATATGCGAAGTCTCGACCATATCCACGCGCTCGTGACTGAGGCGGTGCAAAGCGGAGCCCGTCTGCTGACTGGCGGCCATCGACTGACTGGCGATGCGTACGGAGCAGGATCTTTTTATGCGCCGACCGTACTGGCGGGTGTCGAACCGAACATGACGTTGGCCAATGAGGAGATTTTTGGGCCAGTAGCGCCGCTCATCCCGTTTAACGACGAGACTGAGTTGCTGTCACGCGTCAACGATACGCCGTACGGATTGGCGGCTTACGTCTTTACACGTGATGTACGGCGGGTATTCGAAATGTCCGAACGGCTCGAGGTTGGCATGGTGGCCGTGAACAGCGCTTCGCTCAGCGTGCCCCAAGCGCCGTTTGGCGGCATCAAGCAGAGTGGCAACGGTCGGGAGGGGGGCCATTTTGGGCTCGAAGAATTCATGAACGTCAAGTACATTTCGATCACACTATGATGCTCGCGACAGGGAAGGAGAGTTTGCCGACATGGAAGCAAAGCGGGAACCGGGCGTCATCGATGTAACGGAATTGACGGCTTTGGTGGAAGCGGGAGCCATCGAGACCGTGATCGTTGCTTTCAGCGATATGCAGGGTCGATTGGTCGGAAAGCGGTTGACGGCTCGCTATTTTCTGGAGCATACCACTAAAAGTGGAGCCCATTTCTGTGTGTATCTGCTTGCGACAGATATGGAAATGACCACACCGTCAGGATTCCCGTCGATAGGATGGGAACAGGGATACGGAGACTGGATTGCAAAACCCGACTGGGGAACCCTTCGGATACTCCCCTGGCACGAGAAGACCGCACTCGTTCTCTCGGATGTAGTCGACCACCAGGGTGAAATGGTCGAGGTAGCCCCTCGAACTGTCCTGCGACGTCAACTGGCGCGCGCGCAGAGTCTTGGTTTTAACGTCAACATGGCGTCTGAGTTGGAGTTCTATCTCTTACGGGAGACGTACGAGTCAGCGTACGCCAAAAAATACAATGATCTGGCGCTTGCCGGTCACTACAACGAGGACTATCACCTGCTGCAGGGCACAAGGAATGAACCATTATATCGACAATTTCGCAAGTATCTGAGTGAGGCCGGCGTGCCGATCGAAGGAACGAAAGGGGAGGCTGGCATCGGACAACATGAGATCAATGTGTACCATGCCGATGCGTTGGAGGCCGCTGACCGCCATGTCCTGCTTAAGCTGGGAGTGAAGGAGATTTCCATGCAAAACGGATACGCCGCCACATTTATGGCGAAACCGGACCATACCTGGACAGGTTCCAGCAGTCATTTCCATGTAAGTCTCTGGAACGAGGGCAACAAACACAATGTATTCGATGATCCGACCGCAAAACAATACGGGATGTCCGAGGCAATGGGCCATTTCATGGCTGGTCTGGCGTTGCATGCGCGCGAGCTCTCCATCTTGTTTGCGCCGTATGTGAACTCGTACAAACGCTACGCCAAGGCGAGTTGGGCGCCCACACATATTGTCTGGGGATCGGACAATCGAACCTGCAGTCTGCGTGTGGTTGGAACGGGAAGCGGCAAGCGAATCGAGAACCGGTTGCCTGGGGCCGATGTCAATCCGTATCTGGCCGCCGCCGCCATGATCGCCGCAGGACTTGACGGTATAGAACGACAGCTTCCGCTGCCAATGGAATGGAGGGGCAACGCGTACATCGCCGAAGATACCGACAGTCTGCCGCAGTCACTTCACGAGGCGATCCGCGCATTCGAGCAAAGTGGCTGGGCTCGCGAGGTCTTTGGAGACACTGTGTATGAGCATTATTTGAATGCGGCCAGGGTTGAGCAACGCACCTACGATCAAGTGGTCACCGACTGGGAAAAGAATCGTTATTTTGAACAAGTATAACCAAGGGGGATTTGCGGATGAGATTGAAGGACAAAGTGTGTGTCATCACTGGAGCCGGCGGCGGAATGGGGTTGAAGGCCGCAGAAATGTTTGCGCTGGAGGGCGCATCCGTCGCCATCTTTGAGTTAAACGAACAGGCTGGAAGAAACGCGGAGACCATGATCCGCGGGTTGGGCGGACAGGCAGAGTTTTTTCACTGCGACGTGTCTCGCGAGGAGAGTGTGAAACAGGCGGTCACTGCCGCCCTTCAAAGGTTCGGACGCATCGATGTGCTGTACAATAACGCGGGTATCATGCCAGAGAGCGACCACTCAGTGATCGATACGTCTGTCGAGGTGTGGGACCTGGTTATGGGAATCAATCTCCGCAGTATGTTCCTCACGTGCAAGCACGTGATTCCACACATGATCGAGCAGGGCAACGGATCGATCATCAACATCGCCTCATTCGTGGCGCTGGTTGGCTGCAGCGTTCCGCAGGACGCCTACACCGCTTCCAAGGGAGCTGCAATCTCCCTGACCAAGTCACTGGCCATTCAGTTTCGACCGCAGGGTATTCGCACCAATGCAATCTGCCCAGGACCGATTGAAACGCCGCTCATGACAGAGTGGCTGTTAAAAGATGAGGAAGCTCGTCAGGTTCGACTGGGCAGGCAGCCCAGCGGTCGCTTCGGGCGACCGGAAGATATCGTGAACTGCGCGCTCTATCTCGCTTCTGACGAGTCCGACTGGACAAACGGAGCAGTACTCGTGGTGGATGGCGGCATCACGAGCAACTATTTTTAGAACACACCGCCATGCCACAGTGCGGCGCCATCAGCGGAATAACAAGCCTGCTTGTGAGGATTCCTATGCTGTGCCCGTCGCGAGTTCGGCGCAGCCGTGTTTGAGCAGGGGCGCAGCATAGGAATCCGATCGGCAGGGACAACCGTATTGTGGGGTCAGCCGCGCACATTTGGCGCCTACAGAGGGTGAGAAGATGGAAATGATTCGCGAACTGGCCGAACAGAAGATCGATCTGGAGACGGCGGACATCGAGGAGCTTATGAAAACGGCCGAACAGTTGCAGGTCATGGCTGATTTGTCGGGGTCCGACGTATTCATTGATTGCCTCTGCAAAGGCCGGCTCGATCAGGCCGTTGTCGTCGCGCAGGCCAAGCCGAAGACGGCGCGCAGCCTGTACTCTGAGTACATCGTCGGTCAGTTGATCCTGCGCGACAACGAACCCGGCGTCTTTTACAGTTTTTCTACCGGGGAATACGTAACGGGTACAAGAGCCATCACCAACGAGGTCGTCACCATCGAACAAAAGATTCTGCCGATCATTCGAGGGAACCGGGTGATTGGCGTTGTGATCATGGAACAGGACATCTCGATGCAGGTCAGCCGCGAACGCACTGTCGAGCTATTCCAGCAAACTGCCGACGAGTTGGGCGAAACCCTGTGGGAAGTCGCCGTGGCCGAAACGAATCTGTCTTCCCTCATTCACGAGGGCGTCATCCTCAGCAATTCGGAGTTTCTGTTCACCTACATCAATCCGACGGCGCGGATGTGGTTTGAGAGATTGCACCTGCTCATTCCGCCTATCGGCACCGCGCTGTCGTCGTTTCACTCCGGCGTTCTTGAGCAGTTGCTGGTGAAAGCCTACGAGAGGGGGGTTGAGGCGCAGGAGTTTACATTCGGCGACAATGTCGTACTGATCAAGGCAATCTCCATTCGCAGGGCGAAACAATTTAAGGGCGTATTGCTCCTGCTCTCCGATATCACGGAACTGCGTCTTAAGGAAAAGCAACTGATGATCAAGTCGGTCGTAATCAAGGAGATTCACCACCGCGTCAAGAACAACTTGCAGACGATCAGCAGCCTGCTCCGACTTCAGATGCGTCGTACGAAGTCGGAAGAGATTCGCCGTTCGTTTCAGGACAGCATCAATCGCATACGAACCATCGCGCTGGTCCATGAAACCCTCTCCTACGGCAGCATCGACGAAGTGGAGCTGCGTGGCATGATTGAGCGCATCGTTGCCATGCTGGTGCAGACCGTGGTGAGTCCCGAAGAGAGCATCGATTTTCGAATTATCGGGGGACCGACCATTCTGCCGTCTGCAAAAGCCACCTCCGTGGCGCTGATTTTGAATGAACTGGTCCAGAATTGCCTGGACCATGCGTTTGCAGGGCGGACATCTGGATTCATCGAAGTGCGGATTGAAAACCTGGATAACCTGTTGCGCATCTCCGTTAAGGATAACGGTCTGGGCTTTGACCTGGCAGCGGTCTCCGAGGAAACGCTGGGCACGCGCATTGTGCGCATGCTCGTCAGCGACGACTTGGGTGGATATTTGACCTACGAGCGCAATGGCGGTTCCAATGTCAGCTTCACTTTTCCGTACCCGCTGGACATGCCGGACGGGTAGCGACAGGCGAGAGCGCCAGCGGTTTGTACTTTTTTTTAACCACTCGTGAGAACGTTTCTCGGGTGGATTTTTTAGTGGGGAAAACCGGCGCGCCAGAAATGGAGATTTATTTTTTTTTGATAGATAATTTAGAAGGATTTTACCTGGCAATCGCGAATATCAACGGCGAAGACAAAAAATAGGGAGGCTCAACGATGGTCACACGGAAGCATTTTCTTACTCGACCATTGGGAATCGCGGGATCAGTAGCATTGTTGGTCAGCGGGCTTTGTGTCAGTTCACCAGTGGC
>JAJZCB010000057.1 GCA_021846285.1 Bacillota bacterium | reverse complement strand
GCGGTGAAAAAACGCGTTCGGTTCGGTATTCACGACCTTCTGGCCGATCCTTATGAAAGCGGATTTGATCTTATTGTTTGTCGCAACGTCATGATCTACTTCAAAGAGCAGGCCAAAGAACAGTTGTTTCGAAAGTTCAGTCAATCCCTTAAATCGGGTGGATATTTATTCGTCGGAGGCACAGAGCAGATAAAAGAACCTGGGAAGTATGGCCTTACATCGGCTGCCACGTTCTTCTATAAGAAAGAGTGAACTCTGCGTCAAGGAGTGTGATTCTGTGAGCATCAAGGTATTGATTGTCGATGATTCTGCTTTCATGAGAGTGGTTCTGTCAAAGTTGTTGGAACAAGATTCCTTAATTCAGGTTATTGGAACGGCCAGAAATGGCAGAGAGGCCGTGGAACGGGTCAAAAGCCTTCATCCCGATGTGGTCACGATGGACATTGAGATGCCAGAGTTGAATGGAATCGACGCATTGAAATCGATCATGAGAGAATGTCCGACACCGGTCATTATGTTAAGTTCTCACACGACGGAAGGGGCAGAAGCAACCCTTGACGGCTTGAAATACGGCGCCTTTGACTTTTTGGCCAAACCAGAAAATCTATACAAGGCGAATCTCGACGCCATAGGAGCCGAATTGTTGATCATGGTGAAGTCTGCGGCTAAAACCCAGGTGCAGCGTCTTGCACCATGGGTATTCAACCCCGTAATGACACCACGAAGTCCTGTGAGACTAACGGTCAAAACGGATAAAAAGGTAAGACAGATCGTTGCCATTGGCACATCCACAGGTGGACCGCGAGCTATTGAGACGGTATTGACCTCTTTGCCTGCGAGCATAGGTTGTCCGATCCTGATTGTTCAGCATATGCCTCCAAATTTTACAAAATCGTTAGCCGATCGGTTACATAGACTGTGCCAAATCAGTGTTGTGGAAGCAACTCACAATCAAGTTATCGAGAACGGTGTCGCGTATATTGCTCCAGGTGGCTATCACATGGAAGTTGTGTTTCGTAACGGACAATACAGGATCGGTCTCAATGAACAGCCAAAAAGGAATGAGCATCGCCCATCTGTTGATGTACTTTTTGAATCCGTAGCGGCACTTGATGATGTCAAGAAACATTATGTATTGATGACAGGCATGGGGAACGATGGAGCGCAAGGAATGCTCATAGGAAAGCAGAAGGGAGCATCGTCTACTATTGCCGAGTCCCAGAAGACCTGCGTTGTGTATGGAATGCCAAAGGCGGCCATTGAACTCAATTGCGTGGACCAAGTCGTACCCCTACCTATGATCGGAGAAAAAATTATAGAGCAGTTGCAACGTTATTGATAGCGGAGTTGAAAAGAAGAGGCAGCTTTCCCTCCCGCGAGTTTTGCATTACACTACCAAAGGAGAAATGACGGGGAGAACAGATGGAAATCAGGTGTTGATCTTCCTGTTACCCTTGGCGTACCATATAAGGAAACATCCATTATTTTTATTCGAAAGAGATAGGAAAGGGGTTCAGCACATGAAACATGTCCGCATTATTTCCAAGCATCGGGTTCACCCGGAACAATGGGAGGCCTGTGTATCATGCGCAGTGTCCTGTCAGTCGGCCTGCAAAACATCGGCGACCGTCGGAAGTTCGCTTTGTCATGTCCAGGGATCCAGTGAAAGCAAGGTGCGTCGACCCATTTCCGAGAGGCACGCATGACACGGCACGCTGTTCACGCGTTTACGTACCGGGATGTTCATATCGTCTATGACGGTCTTTCACAAACGCTCATTATCGTGGATGACGTGGGCTTTGAAGTGGTGAAACGTTTTGCTCTGCAGAACCTTCCGGGCATGGTGGGCGAGTTGGCGGACAGGTTTCCGGAAGAAGACGTGCGCGACGCGTATGAAGAGATTGCTTCTCTGACCGCAGAAGGAGCCCTCTTCTCCGATGAAGACCAACTGGCGGTTTCTCGTGATGCGACGAGGCCTTCGCTGCAACTCAGTGGGATCTGCCTGCATGTCGCGCATGATTGCAACATGCGTTGTGCGTATTGCTTCGCCGGTTCGGGGCTGTACGGCGGCAAGCCGACGTTGATGCGACAAGACACCGCAAGGGCGGCGCTGGATCACCTGTTTCGCCATGCGGGCTCATCAGCCCATGTGTACGTCGATTTTTTTGGCGGGGAACCTCTGCTCAACATGCCGGTGGTGAAGGATGCCGTGGCCTACGGAAATCAGCTCGCCAAAGATACAGGACGATCCGTGACCTGGAGCATGACCACCAACGGTCTGTTGCTCGATGCGGACATCATGGCCTATTTCAATGCACAGGCAATCAATGTCATCGTCAGCATGGACGGACGCCCTCGGATCCACGACGCTATGCGGCCGAATCGGCAGGGGCAAGGAACCTATGATTTCGTGTGCAAGAATGCCGTCAATCTGTATCAAACCCGGCGCCCGCAGATGACCAGCCGCTATGGAGACGGAGTCTATACCTACATACGGGGAACGTTCTCGAGGAGAAATCTCGATTTTGCTCAGGATGTGATCCATCTGTACAGACAGGGATTTCGTCACATCGCGATGGAACCCGTTGTCACCGATTCTTCTGCTCCATGGAGACTGTCTTTTGAAGATGTGGATCACCTGAAGGAACAGTATGACCTTTTGACCGACTTGATTCTCGATTCGCGCAAGCAGGGCGACCCCCTGAACTTCCATCACTTCGAACTCGATGTGGAGCGAGGCCCCTGCCTGGGCAAACGCGCCAGCGGTTGTGGCGCCGGGTTGCACTATCTTGCCGTGTCGCCAGAGGGAGATATCTACCCGTGTCATCAATTTGTGGGGGATGCCATGTTTCGCATGGGAAGCGTGTTTGCCGAGGAACCGGAATCTGCGTTGACCGGGGTCTTTAAAGAGGCTAATTTGGGCGGCAAAGCGGCTTGCCAAACCTGTTTTGCCCGGTACTATTGCGGCGGAGGGTGTCACGCCAACCACTGGCTGCTGAGTCGCGATCTTCTCCAGCCGGATCAACTGTCGTGCGAACTCATCCGCAAGCGGTTGGAATGCGCGTTGTTTCTCATTGCCAATGAGGCTGAAGAGGGTATCTAGGCATCGTGTTTTCGTCATGTCTTGAGAAAGCGGCCGAAGATGAAGGGCGCGCACGAACTTGACGAGGTTCGCATAGAAGGGCGCGCTCTACGGAAAAAAAGTCGAAACTTTCCTTTGGACTATTGCAAGGCAACCAAACATAGTTTATGATACAAACTATAAGGCTTCATATATTTGGTTCGTGTAACGAAGCGGCTGGTTTTCAAGGCTAATTTCCGATGTTAATTTGCTCGGTAAACTTACTGAAGAATTCGCGTACCCTGCGAAGGCCGTCATAAGGTCGGCATCCAGTATGTTGAACAGGAGATTAACGTTCATAGGGCGCGACAGTCTTGAAAGCGTTTTATCGCAGAGGAACACGAACGAGAGAGTTGTACCAAACTGCTATCATCAAAGGAGGAATGTTTCTTGAAATTTGGAAATGCATTGAAAACAGGCGCCGCGCTGGCGATAGCGCTGAGCGTCACGACCGCCCCGCTCGCCTTTGCCGCTCAGCAAAAGGGCGATCTGCAAATCTTCAGTTGGTGGACGGGTGTGGCCAGCAGCAAGGCCCTCAGGGGAATCATCCACGTCTTCAACGAGCAATATCCTGGCATTAAGGTTACCAACGACGCTGTCGCCGGCGGCGCCGGATCCAATGCGAAGGCCATTCTGGCGAGCCGCATGGAAGCTGGCAACCCTCCTGGCACATTTCAGGTGCACGCAGGCGGCGGATCGCTGCTGTCATGGGTTCAGGCGGGCGACATGCAGCCTTTAAACTCACTCTACCAATCTCAGGGTTGGTATAAGGCGTTTCCAAAGTCACTGCTCAATCTGCTTACAATCAACGGCAAGATTTACGCGGTTCCGGTCGACATGCAGCGTGGGAACGTGACGTGGTACAACCCAAGTGTCTTCAAAAAATATCATCTTGCCGTGCCAGCCAGCTTCCAGCAGTTTTTTGCCGATGCGGCCGTACTGAAGCGTCATGGCATCACCCCGTTGGCTCTTGCAAATCATGGCAACTGGGAAGCCACGCTGCTGTTCAGCGATGTCCTGTTGGGCACAGTAGGTCCGGTTAAGTACGATCAGTTGTTAACCGGGAAAGCTCCCTGGAGTATTCCGGGTGTACAGGCAGCGGCAAACACCTTCGTACGGATGATGGCCTACACCAATACCGATTACTCCGCGTTGCACTGGCAACAGGCGGATCAGCTTGTCGCGCAGGGCAAGGCGGCCATGAACGTCATGGGCGACTGGGCACAGGGTTACTTCACCACCGCTTTGCACCTGAAACCGGGCGCCGGTTTTGGATGGGCGGCCACTCCGGGTACGCGGGGCGTGTTCGGGGCAGTGGCAGACGTCTTCGGACTTCCATCGAAACTGACAGACAAAACGCCTACACTCGATTTCCTCAAGGTGTTGGGTTCCAAGAAGGCGCAAGACGTATTCAATCCGCTCAAGGGCACGTTCTCTCCGCGGCTTGATTCCAATGCGAAACTGTACGATGCGTATTCCCGCGAGGCCATGCAGTCGTACAAACGGGACAAACTGGTGCTGGTCATCGGTCAGGGCGCCGTGAATCCTGGGTTCACCAACTCGTTCAATAACGCCATGGAGATCTTCGTGACGAATCACAACGTCAAGCAATTTGTTTCCGCTCTTGAAAGTGCAGCTCAATCCAATCCGCTGAGCTAACCACGGTGCCGCACACATTTCGCGCAAGGTTGCCATGCGACCTTGCGCGAATGTCTTAGAATCGTTGGGATCAGTTCAGGGGGGACAATCATGAAGGGCTGGACGCATGCTTCACAGGGAGCGCGCATGTCGGTGCGGCGGAGATTTTCGTGGGATCAGTTTTCTGCCGTCGCCACGCTCATTCCCTCGCTCATCTTGTTAGGCGTATTTGTTTACGGGTTTATTGTGTGGACCGGTTATGTGTCTCTCACGAACTGGAACAGCTTCATTCCCACTTTCTCGTTTGCTGGACTGCAAAATTATATCAATGTGTTTGGCACATTTCGCTTTCAGTCCGATTTGCGAAACATTGTCGTATTTACGGCCCTATTCATCATCGGCTGCCTGATCGTGGGCATGGGTCTCGCTTTGCTGATCGATCAGCGGGTTCGCGCCGAGGGATTGTTTCGCAGCATATTCATCTTCCCCATGGCGATTTCCTTTGTTGTCACGGGTGTCATCTGGTCCTGGATCTTAAATCCGGGAACCGGCGTCAATCTGGTGTTGAAAGCATTCGGATGGAAAACACTTCCCTCGTGGTTTCTGAGTACGACGATCGTACCCAACATTACACTTGGGCAGATTCAGGTAGGCATTCCGCTCGCGCTCCTGGCGGTTCTGATCGCTGCCGTGTGGCAGATGTCCGGATTTGCCATGGCCGTTTATCTGGCCGGATTGCGCGGTATATCTGACGACATCAAAGAAGCGGCGCGCATCGACGGCGCAGGCGCGTTGCGGATGTTCTGGTCGATCATTCTGCCCCAGCTAAGGTCTACGACGACAACGATCGTGATCATCCTTAGCGCAGCGTCGCTGAAGGTGTTTGGGCTCATTTACGCCATGACGGGTCCTGGCCAGGAGTTCGTGACTGACATGCCCAGCCTCAACATGTTTCAGACGACATTTCAGGGCGACCAGTTCGCGCAAGGCGCCGCTATCGCGATTGTCCTTCTGTTGCTGCTTGCGGTATTCATCATTCCGTACCTGATCTCGACCTTGCGGCAGGATTCATCGTCATGACGGACAGGAATCTTGCACCGGAAACAAAGATCAACGCCGACGAGTATGATCGACGGGCGCGGAGGAGGGGAACGGAAACATGATGGCGCTTAGGCGAATCAATCGGTCGTTGCTGTATGTGGTGTTGATCATACTGGCCTGCTTATATCTGGTTCCAGTTTATGTTGTTGTCGTCACCAGTTTGAAGGCGAATTCGGCCATCAGTTTGGCTGACATGTGGAATCTGCCGTCAAGCCTTAGCTTATCCAGTATTTCGGCTGCTTGGGCACAGTTGGGTCCCAATTTTGCGAATAGCTTTGAACTGGCTGTTCCTGCCACGCTCTTGTCTGCATTGACTGGAGCGCTCAATGGCTATGCTCTGTCGAAATGGAAGTTCAAGGGAGCCAATGTAATTTTCTTTCTCATTCTGTTTGGTATGTTTATCCCCTATCAGAGTGTATTGATTCCACTGCTTAGAGTCTTGGACATGATCGGTCTGTACAACACCATCGCGGGACTGATACTCGTGCATACCGTTTACGGAATTCCAATCACAACTCTGATTTTCCGGAATTTCTACGTGGCGATCCCCGATGAAATTATCGAATCGGGGAAAATTGACGGAACGGGGTACTGGGGCATATTTCGCCATATTGTCCTGCCTCTGTCGATCCCCGGTTTTGTGGTGGCTGGCATCTGGCAGTTCACGCAAGTCTGGAACAACTTTCTATTTGCCGTGGCGTTGACCAACCCTCCTTACCAACCAGTGACTGTGGCGCTTGTCAACATTGCGGGCAGTCAGACAGTGCAGTGGAATGTACAGATGGCAAGCGCCTTGTTGGTGTCGTTACCGACTCTCATCGTCTACATCTTTCTCGGCAAATATTTTGTGCGCGGCTTACTCGCGGGTTCTGTCAAAGGATAGACTTCCATGGCGCTTCGCGCCACCAACAACCGGGAAGAAAAATACGCCTGCGGCGATTTTTCGGGATAGATGCATTGCAGGACGGCATCAGAGGCATCGGATCCCCAGGATCTACATCAGATCAAAGATCGCGACCAGTTCCCGCAACTCCATGGCCATCTGACTCAGTTGCGTAGCTGATCGGTTGACCTCCTGAATGGAACCCAACTGTCCCTCTACTGTCGCCGCGATGTTGTGCAGGTCGGCGCCCGAGTCTCTCGCCACCTCTTCAACGCGTTCCATCTCGGTCAGTACGTTATACGATTCGTCAGAGATCTGCTTGATAATATCCGAAATGCCCTGCATGTCATCGGCCACTCGTTGAGTCAGGGGCGCCACGTCGCTCAGCAGTTGTCCTGCCCCGTCGATGCTGTTGAGAATTGCCGCGATCTGCCCGTTTGACCGTTCCGCGTCGATCGCCGCTTTCTGAATGTGGTTTTGGGCCTGTGCGAGCAACAAGGCCATCTGATCCGCGAGTTGCCTGAACTGGGCTTTCTGTGTCTCCGTCGGTCCGACACCGCCTGTCGCAAGGTCAGTGGTGACGTCCGGAAACTCGTCCTGACGATGAGCAGCTTCGGAAAATAGGTTTGTGACTGATTGCATGTTCCGATAAATGGCAAGCAGCTCTTCGTGATCCTGGACAGTTTTCGCTGCGCGTTCCTTGAACGAGTTCATCAGCGTCATGATCGAACTGAACGCGTCCGTTCCTTCCCGCACGCGTTGGGCAGTTCCGTACGACGATTCAGAAGCTTCGGCCGATGTGACGGTAACGCTGCCTATAGCCGCTGTCACATCTTCCATTGCCCGCGTCACAGCGGTCGAATACTGCGTCTGCAGCGCCATCTTGTGAGCGATGTGGCGCATGACGTCCGATACGTGAAGGGCGCCTCGGGACGTATGGTCGGCGCTGTTCACCAACTCTTTGAATGCCTGGTTCAACTGCTCGGATGTTTGAGATATGCCAGAAATCAGTTCCCGAAGATTCTGGGCCATTTTATCAAAACTGCGGGCAAGGACGCCAATCTCGTCTTTCCTCAACGATTGGTGGCTGAGATCGATCGTCAAGTTACCCGCCGCGATGTCGTTGGCGGCTTCGATAATTGTCAGAAGCGGCCTCGATAGCAGTTGTCTGGCAAATAGCCATGTAGCGACCACGGCGCAACATAACGCGATCAGACCGATGATCAATACTTTGAACAATAGCTGCCGCGTGACGAACAGGTCGTGAGAAATGGAGAAACCCACACTCGCCACGTACACTGTCTGACCATTCACATGAATGGGGGCTACAATCTGCAGCACGTTTCCTTTCATGGCCGTAATGACCGTGTTTCTCCGTACGGCCAAGGCGCCGTCGGAACTGGCTCGAGTACCGATGTTCTGTGGGTTGGTAGAGGCGATGTCGTACAGATATCCTGTCAATTTGTAGATATCAAACGAAGTGATCGCGGGTTCCTGCCGTTTGAGGTGCAGGAGAATCGCTTCAAACTGAAAATCCGGAATACCGCTGTCGAGAGCGGAATCGATCGTGCTGATGATCGACACGGCATTTTGCTTCGCCTGGTGCACCATGATGGATTGGCTGGCCACGTATACGATGGCGAGAGTCGATGATAGAATGATCAAGATTATGAATCCGACCAGCGTAACAAGCTTTCTGTGCAGTGACACTACTCATTCCTCCTACATCTGATCGGCCACGGAGAAGTTCAAGGATTCAATTCTACCCTGCGGGCGGTTCACATACAGCGTTGAACTTAAGTCGACTGAATTGACCAAAATTTAATTATATAGTAAAGTACCCCTGTGAGGTTTGCAATACAAAATAACTTCCGTTCCTTGCTACGGAGATGACTGTCATGACCACAAACGTCGACGCGGCCGGAATGCGTAGGATCAATCTAGCGACGGTGTTAAGCGTTATTCGCGGCAAACGAACCACTTCCCGGATTGATATTTCCCAGATCACGGGTCTCAATAAGGCGACAGTGTCCTATCTGGTCGATGAGCTCATCCAGGAACAATTGGTGCAAGAGATCGGTTATGGCTCGTCGAGTGGCGGGCGCAAACCTGTATTGTTAAAATTTAACGCTAACGCCGCTTATGCTATAGGGGTCGATATTCAGATTACGCACATGACCACCGTGGTGTCCAACACGCGCGGGGAGGTTGTATACAGACAGACGAAACAGCTCGCTGCGCACGAACAGGCTGCCTTATACCAGGAGACGCTTGTCGAAATGATCCTGGTCGAAGTTGCCGCGGCAATGAAAGCCACGCCTCCGAGTCCGCACGGGCTTGCGGGAATTGGCGTCGCGCTTCCGGGCATTGTCAATTTCGCTGTCGGCACCGTTTACTATTTACCAAATATAAATGTGTCGAACTGGGATCTGCAATCCGTGCTCAGCCAACATTTCAAGGTTCCCGTTTTTATAGATAACGACGCGAATTGTGGGGCGTGGTGCGAGTTTCAACACCGTAATTTGCGCGTACGGAACCTGATCCATATAAACGCTGGCGTCGGCATCGGGGTGGGCGTTATCGTAAACGGCCAACTGTACCGCGGCAAAGACGGGTTGGCAGGCGAGTTTGGCCACATGACCATCGCGGCGATTGGTCTGGAATGTTCGTGTGGGAATTACGGGTGTTGGGAAGAATATGCTTCGGAACGGAGTCTGTTACGATATATAAGGGAATCTGGGGGAAAAAAACCAGAGGCGGCGTCCGGTTGGAGTGTGGTTGAACAAATCCTGTATGAAGCCCAACATGATAACCGCGCCTATATACGCGCCTTTCACACCCTTGGCGAATATCTGGGTGTAGGAATCGCCAATATCCTTAATGGACTGAATCCAGAACAGGTTACGATTGGAGGCATGCTTTCCCGAGCGGCGACCTTTATCCTCCCCGAAATAGAACGGGTGTTGCAGCATCGGGCGATTTTACTCAACAAGAGCACACCACTCATGATCGCCAACGCGAACGCAGTCGCGATCGGGGCCGCTGAGCTCGTGATCGATCAGACTCTGTTTTCCTATCCGAAGCAGGGAAACACGATTGACACATGATCGTGAGCGCTTGTGGCTGCGGTTCCTGGAGAACTAAGGAGTGGTTCAGATGTACGTCAATCACCCGGTGTTTAGCCGACTTTATATCTGGGGTCAGAATTATCTGGAGCGGGCTGTGGGGGATGTCCGGATGCAACAGAATGCAGGCGCATGTGGCCGTACGCTCATAGTGGGAGCGGGATCAGGTCTCGATGCGGCAGTCCTGGGACCTCATGTAACCGAACTTGTGCTGCTTGAACCCGACCCGATGTTCGTCGCGCACCTGCGCAGGGAGCACCCTGACATCCGTCTTGTGACGTCTCCGGCAGAACACATCGAGTTGGAGGATCAAACGTTTGATACTGTCATAACCAGCCTGGTCCTGTGTTCCGTGTCTGATGTTGCGCAGGTATTGCGTGAGATTTATCGCATGCTAAAGCCTGGTGGGCAGTATCTATTTATGGAACATGTGAAGCATGAGACTCCTCTCGCGGGCCTGATTCAAACTTCCCTGACTCCGGTTTGGAAGCATATTGCGGGCGGTTGCAGACTCAATCGGGATATCAAAACAGAACTGAATCGTTCACCGCTTACTCTCTTGCGATATGAACTCGCCAGACCGAGCTATGCCATCCCCATCGTGACGGGTCAGGCGTCGCGCCAGACGTAGCTCCGGATCGTCGTGCACGGCATGCTCCGGACGGCTCCGACTCTGAGAATGGGTCGCCGTAGTGCATTCAGACTAGTTCGTCTATAGCTACTAAGCAGAATGGACTAACCCGTTTGCGTCTATGCGCGTGATGCGGCGCCTCTTATAGTAGATTAAAACAGATCATGGACATCGTGCGCTGCCTGCCGGGGTCGACAGTCAGCGGTTTCTAGCCACCGTCTTTATGACGAGGAACGGCTGCTGAACGAGCTTTGAACCGAAAGCGAGGAACGAGCGATGGTGCGTGGATGGGGAGAAAGGATACTGAGAGCGTCAGAACGCATCGATCGTCTAGTATTGGAACAATTGAAACTGCGGGCTACACTGATTGCCGCCTTTATTGGGCTGACTTTTTTGGCTTGGTCTGCGATAACGCAAAACGGATATCTGGCTCTCCAGGTGTTACTGGCGGGCGCCGTCGGATATTTGCTTGGATTTGTTCCCGCAGTCGTGGGCGGCCTGGTGATTAACCTTGTTGATCTCTACATTCATGGGGTTTATGGACTCCATGCGTACACGATGCTCGTTCAGGTGTTTGGCTGTTCTTATATCGCGTGGTTGGGGCATGCGCACAGTGTAGCCGCTGCGGCGCGTCGCAAGGAAATTCAGGATATGCAAAATCGGAAGCACATTGTTCCGTGGACTGTAGTTAACGAAGTACGCAACTCCCTGCTTGCCGTCCGGCTGGTGCTTTTTTCTAACAGGACTATTCGAGTTTCCCCCTCAGAAATGCGTTTGATTGAAGATGAGTTGTTGCGGTTGGAGGCTATGTTAAAAGATCTTCCAGAACAGGATACAGCTGCGAAGTCTAAGCCTGAACCGAGATCCGGATTGACCTACCAAAAGAGTTCTTTATAGTCGTTCAAAAAGGGTCGAGGTAAGACGCTTGCGGGGGAATGGTGAAGCCCGGGCAGGCGCGCGCAGTGTACATTTGCGGTACATGAGCACGACTGTCCGGCGCAAGCCGGTCTCCCGCAACGCGGAGTTCTCGACCCTGTTTGAACAACCTCTTATAGTCGTTCAACAGGCAGATAGCTTTGACGATCATATGTATGAGATGATGGAGGCCGAAGGGGTCTCATGAGGTTATGAGGTGAGGGGATGATCAGGTGACAATTCGTGTTGCGGTGGTAGACGATCATCAACTGTTTAGGCGAGGAGTTATTGGCATTTTGCAGGCGGCTGATGATATTGATGTCGTTGGGGAAGGAATAGACGGTACAGAGGCCGTTGAATTGGCGGAGCGACTCTTGCCTGACGTTCTGATTATGGATCTGTCCATGCCTAAGATGACAGGACTTGAAGCTACACAACGAATCCACGCGGTCGATCCGCAGTTGAAGATCCTGATTTTGACTGTCAATGAGGAGGAGAGGTCCCTGTTTGACGCGATCAAACAGGGAGCGCAGGGGTACGTCATCAAAACGATTGATCCTGAGGAGCTAGTACACGCGGTGCGCCGGGTGCACTTGGGGGAGGCTGTCGTTCCAGGCAATTTGGCACTGCGAATTCTGTCGGACATGGCTCATCCCAAGCACCCCCCGGTTGGCGAGGGATGCGTCGAGCCCCTCACGACCAGAGAAGTGGAAGTATTGAGGGAACTCGGTACGGGAGCTGCCAACAAGGACATCGCCAAGCGTCTCTTTATCAGTGAAAACACGGTTCGCAATCATGTGCGCAACATCCTTGACAAACTGCACATGTCGAACCGCGTGGAGGCGGCTACGTATGCCGTCAGAGAAGGATTAATCAGGGAATAACGAATTATAACTGTAAGAGTGCGTCCGCAAAGGGTTCATGACCCCTTGCGGACGCACTGCGTTATCAGTGAATGTAACGATGCCAGACTGCCGGAGGAGGGCATCCGCCCGTCTCACTGTTGCATGGAAGCCGGTTGGTCAGAAGGACGGGGTAATCGGATCGTCCATGTGGTTCCTGATTCAGGTATTGACTCTACTGTCGAGACGCCGCCCAACAGACGAGAACGTTCGACGATCGACTGCAATCCAAAGTGTCCGTGTCCTGCGCGAATGACACCGGGATCAAAGCCGCATCCATCATCCTGTATGGTCAGGAGCAGATCTTCTTGTGTGCGGACAAGTTCGATCTGTACATGGCTTGCACGGGAGTGTTTTCTGACGTTAGTCATGATTTCCTGAACCATGCGGGCCAACTGTACTTCATCCCTCGTTGACCACGAGGAACCGGAGTCGCGGACGACAACGTGCGTTTCAATGCCCGAGCGCGATTGGAGCCTCATCGCAGAATCGCGAATGAAACCGATCAGGTCCGTTTCCAAATGAAGATTTAGGTCATACAGTGAATTTCGCAATTCTTGTATGCTTTGATCGACAACTTCAGCAATGGCGCCCAACTGGTCGAGGATCAAGGTTGGTACCAGCAATGGCGTCGATTCACAGGTTTTCTTCAAGAGTGAAAGCTGCATAGCTCCGTAAGCCAGGTTTTGAGCCACAGTGTCGTGAAGATCGCGTGCGATCCGCTCGCGTTCTGCCAGTGTGAGATTCAGGGACTCGTTAAAAAGTCGCTCCTGCTGCCACTGTTTCTGGACGGTGACATCTCTCATGACCATCATGATCCACGGTTCTCCGGAGTCCGTGGGAATGTAACTGTACGACACACTGACGGCAATGGACGTTCCACTCACTGTCGTAACGTTCATCTGCCGATCTCCCAATGAAAGTTGGCGCGCTTTGACTATGCACCCCGGACACTGATCGGAGCGTACAGCGACGCCGTGTTCGTCCTTACACCGCATCACATCGCCGCAAAAGGCGCTGTTCTCTTTAGTTATGTCGCCGAACCACGATCGAGCGGTTTTATTCATGTAAGCGATGCGAAGATCACTCGTCAGGACAATACATCCGTCAATGGCCTGTTCAAACAGTTGTCTAAAGAACTCATCGTTCAATTCTGTGCGATTTGCCACTGCTCCGTCACTCCTGTTTGCAACTGCAGGTGCTTTCCCGGAAAATCGCCGCAGGCGCATTTTCTTCCCGGTTGTTGGTGCTGCGAAGCAGCATGAATGTCCATCCAAGGATATCAGAGATGCCGTATGGCGTCCACGCTGGGGTTCAGGGCGATTCAATCAGCCTGGTATCTGCGCCCGCCAATCTTCAATACGCGCACCATGCTATAGAACATTAACACGGAACCGCTGGTTCCGATAAGTCCGATCACGAGCCCCGCTGCGTTGCCGACACGGGGTCCGAGTGAAGGACTGAGGGGCAGGAGTAAGATAAAACCGCCCAGAACACTGAGGAAATAAAGGAACATCCCCACGGCGACCGGTTTCTTTGGCATCATATCGTCCAGTGCGGGAGCGTTTTTGCGGTCCGGGGAATGGGAGAAGCGATATTCAAACCAAAGAAACGGAACGATTTTTTGTACATATGACAGCGCCAGGGCAATACAGCCACCGAACAGCAACAGGTAGGATCCTGGCGCAATCCAGGCCGTTGCTCCACTCACAAGAGTCGCCAAGAGTACCGAGGCTCCCGTGAGTAGCAGGGCAGTCGCGATCAGGGCATAACGAAGCGCCGGTACGATGCGCTTTCTCTTGCGGGCTCTCAGTATCCGCCGCATGTCCAGCGCAAACAGGATCACCGCGGCGCCGCACAGCAGCGCCGAACCATCGTGGATCCATGAACTCAGGCGCAGGGGTGCAAAGGCAGCCACGAGGAACAGTCCTACACCAGCGTAGTATAGCCGGACTGTTACACTGATCGCAACCTTGTACCCGTGGCTAAGTGCGAACATGGGTACAAATTTATAGGAGATGGTCATGATCAGACCAAGCCAGAATCCAAATGTTCCAAGCAGCACATGGGTCAGCAGCAGACGGTTTTCTGGATCGCTCCACCCTGACGCCATCATAATCCCCAGGATCATGACCATGACCAGGCTCGTGAAGGGGAGGAGCAACTGCTGATGGACGGCTGTAGGGTTTCTAGCCTTGCGATAACTTTGCACGACATAGACGCCAAAGACAGCTGCGGCCGTGAACAGGATGGACCCGCCTACGGCGACGATCAGCCAGCGATTCATCAAGAATCCAGTAACCATGAGAAGCACGCTGCCCGTGTGAGTGGGCAGGTGCCATGCGGCGACATGGCGGTCGATGGGCGGCGCCTGAAAGGCGATCGGAACCACCTGATAGAGAACGCCGCACGCGGTCGTGAGCAAAGATCCAAGAATCAGTGCATGAATGCTCGCCAATGTCAGGGGGTTTGAGATGTCGCCCGCCCGCCATCCAGGCAGCAGTTTGCCGGTGAGGATAAAAGTGGGCCATGTCCATAGCAACCCCGTCAGAATGTACCATACAGTGGGCGACAGGTGTTTTTTTGTTTCATTCCGTTTATTCATGGTATTCACCCCGCTGGGGAAGATACCTGTAGCGTAACCCGCAAGTCAAAAAACAGGTGTGATTTGAAGCATAAAAAATGGCCGGGCGCATTCCCGGCCACCAGCGTTCTTATCGAGTGCGGGCGCGTCTTGCGCGTATTCGCACATATCGGGCCATGGCGAGAGGCGTTCCTAAAACCAGAACCGCCAGCAGCATGACCGCAACACCAACCAGACCTTCACCCCACCCGGTATGCCCGATGAGGGCGTCGTACACAAGACCCGTTCCGTAGACGCCAAGCACGGTGACCAAAAGCACTAACCAAATCGGGGGGAGAAACTTTGGTCGATCATTCTCGCGTTTCATATGGATTGCCTCCCGCCCGCAACTCCCGGTAGTGCCGTCGCCATATCAATTTGTAGACGCCCACCAACCGGGGAATTGAGCGCAGTCCAGGGATGAAGGGAACCAGCATGAGAATTCCCGTCACGATGATCACCGTCAGGACGACCAGGAGATCGGCCGCAGATGAGGAATTGTACGGCGGAATCTGGTATAGCAGAGTGTAATACCAAAGCCACACAGCGCCTGGATAGTTTCCGGTTTCCTTGATAACGCCCCAGTTTTCGCCCAGCATGTTGAGTTTTTGGGCATAGGTGCTGTCGGCGGCGCCCTGCAAGAGGAGCAACGACTTTGTGCGGTTGACAATCGGACTCGAACCCTGTTCGCCGTCGATAGCCGCTTCCAGCAAACCGCTGTTTGCCAGGGCCAGATAGTCGTTCGTAATCGCAACAACTGGACCGTATGATCCGTGCGCTGCGGCGGGCAGGATCAGTTTGCCGCCTTGAACTGTAGCGTGCGGCAGAACACGCTGGACGTTCGCGACCCAGGTTGTCTGCTGGCTTTCGGAAGCCTGCGTCCAGGTCGCCAGGATTCCGCTTATGGCGGGATCTATCCATTTCATTCTCTCAAGCGGCCGTATGACGTCTGTATAGGCGGGATCAACCGGGATCTGAACCCCTGACCACGCCTGTGGAGAAAAGCTTCCAATCGCCTGCACCGACTGGGTTCCGTGGTTGTAGGGCGGACCATACGTGGCAATGGCGCTTTGCCCCGACAAATCGTTCAGTTCCGTTTGAATAAGCAGGAGCGGATCCTGTTGTACCACCTGTTTTGCCGACAGGGCGGGCACATCCGGGGTGGAGAATACGGCAGCCAAGACCAACACAGCCACGCCCACACCTGCGGTCGCCAGCGTCAGTTCGCGGACCAGATCATACGGAACCTGGCGATACTTCGAATTCGCATAATTCATGGGTGCGATTCCCCCTCAGGAACTGGAGGTGCAGTTCGTTGTCGATTTTTTTTGCCGTAACCATCGTCCAAAGGGAGCGGTTCGACAACACCGTGTTTTCTGACAAGGAATAGATGCGCCCCGATCAAAAACAGAATCAGCATAGGCAACAGAAAAACGTGCAATCCATACATTTGCCCGAAATTCAGAAGGTTAAAAAATCCGCCAACTCCGACTGAGTTCATCGCGTCCTTGCCCTGAACCCCGACCCATTGGGAGTCAAAGTTGGTTTGTGACAGATAGCCCGTGAAACCAGCCAAAATGGAGAGTAGAAACAACATCCAGCCGGCGATCCAGGTCCAGTGTCGTCCACCCCGCCAGGCGGCCATCAGGAACTGCGCCCATAGATGCAGTACCATGAAGAAAAAGAACGCCTGCACCGACCAAAAGTGCGTGCTGTTAAAAAAGTGGCCTATGGCGGAAACATGCCACCAGTCCGGTCCGAAAATGACCAGAATCACGCCGGAGATGATGATCCAGACAAAGGCGGCAAGCGTCAGCACACCGAACAGATAGACATAAGAGTCCACGTAGCTCGGCATTGTGTCCGGCAGCAGGTGTTCCATGGGAACAGTGCGTTCGATCCAGTTCCGCAGAGAACGCGTCCAGTTAGTGTGGGTCATTGTGATCGCCTCCTGGAAATGGAATGGCGATCGCAAGCACAAATACGACAATCATCAACCCGAAGACGATCAGGTCGGGCACGGACAGATTGAAAAACGAATATTGCCAGGCGGGTCCTGCGCCTATGGGAGGTTGCAATCCTGAACCGTTCATCTCGCCGCCCCTATCGTGTATGTAATGTAAATCCAGGAGTAGAGGGAACTCCGTGTAAAGATGTGACTTTGTAACCTCTAAAAATTGTACACGTTAGCTCAAAGTATGTCCAGCAAAGGAATTGCTTATTAGGTAAATAAAGTTAATTAGATTCGCGATTACGAGAAGTCGGCGAACAATAATGGGCGATTGCGAAAATATAGTGAACAAACAGTGGTCCATAGTGTGTCGTCTCTGACGGTGCGCGTGTTTGGTCTGCGGGAACCGTGGATTGTTTGTAAATCGTGATCTTGCTCACAACGCTTTTTGTCTGAAGAATTATGCTGGGATTACACAGTTCCCTGTTGCGGGGTCGTACTGTGGAAGCGAAGGCATTGCGAGGGGGTATGGACATGGCAAGGAAGATCGTCGATCTGGATGTGCGCGAGATTCTAAAACAGCGCGGAGAGCCATTTGACGTGATCATGAAGGCGTTCGAACAACTCGAGGACAACGATGTGCTGCAGCTTCATGCGACATTTGAACCGACGCCGCTCATGCGCATTCAGGAGAAAAAGGGATTTCAGAGCGTGGTTCAGCAGGAAGAGAGCGACCATTTCATCATCCAGTTTTATCGCCAGGTTGCTTCTGTTCCTTTCTGGCACATCGACAATCGGGGGCTGGAGCCACCGCAACCCATGATCAGGACGCTCGAATGGCTGGATGGCCATCGGGGGATTTCGGCCGGAACGATGGGTCTGGAAATCTGGAATGAACGTGTGCCCGCTCTCCTGTTGCCGGAACTCGAAGAACGGCGTCTACGGTACGAAATCAATGACGAGGGCGCCATGACGGTCGTCGTAAAGATTCAGCATTGACATGCGCTGAATTCGCGACGGGCACAGATGGAGGTTTACTCCGAGGGCCCGCGTTCGGTTCCTTGCTGAAGGAGGAACATCTTGTGATATAGGCCTTCTAGCGCGAGAAGTTCCTGATGAGTGCCCCGTTCGACGATTTCACCGTGATGAATGACCAAAATCAAATCCGCGTCCTGGATCGTTGACAGACGGTGAGCGATCGCGATCGTTGTGCGGCCGCGGCGCATGTTTTGAAGCGCATTTTGAATCGCTTCTTCCGTTTCCGTATCGACGCTTGCGGTGGCTTCATCCAGCACCAGCACCCTGGGAGCGCGCGCCATGGTCCTCGCAAAGGCCAGCAATTGACGCTGACCGCTCGATAGCGTGGCGCCGCGTTCTCCCAGAGGTTCCCTGTAACGGCGGGGGAGTTTATCAATAAATGTATGCGCCTGGACGAATTCAGCGGCCTTCACGATGTCCGCGTCAGAGATGTGGCTGTCGCCAAGACGAATATTGGATAACACATCGCCCACGAAAATAAAAGGATCCTGCAGAACGAGCCCAACCCTGCGCCGCAGTTCCTCATCTTCGTATTCATGGATGTTGACATCGTCAATCGTGATGCGGCCCCGCTTTGGTTTGTAGAACCGCAGAAGGAGGTTGGCGATCGAACTCTTGCCGCTGCCGGTGTGTCCAACCAGCGCAACAGTTTGACCGGGCTGGGCTGTAAATGAAATGTCCTTGAGCACGTCACTCTGCCCATCGTAGGAAAACGACACGTTCTCAAAGCGCACCAGGCCGTCTTTAATCAGGGGGTGATTACCGCCTTCCTTCCCTGGAGCATAGTCTTCCTCATCAAGCAGTTGAAACACTCTCTGAGAAGAAACCATCGCCTGCTGAAAGGAATTCAGGCGCTGCATCATGGCGTTGACAGGTTCAAAGAAACGGTCCAGGTAGCTGACAAAAGCGTAAAGCACACCGATGTCAACCGCTCCGGACAAGGAATGGACGCCAAAAAATCCGAGAACGAGAATCAGTGCGAACAGATACAGGACGTCCATGAGAGGGCGCAACAACAGGCTGTTAAATTTGATGTTGCGCAGGCGCGCAGCGCGATAGGCCATATTGATGTGCGCGAATTCAGAGCGCAGGCGCTCTTCCTGGCGCATGGCCTGAACGATGTACATGCCCTGCAGAGATTCGTTGAGTTTTGCGTTCAGCAGGCTGAGCCGGTGTCGGGCCAGGTGAAAGATGCGGGAACTGAAGCGCCGGTAGACGCTCATGACCCCGTATACGAGAGGCGCCAAAACGACGCAAAACAGAGCCAGTCGAACATTCAGGATAAACATGGAGATAAAGATCCCGAATAGCAGGACAACGTTTTGCACAAACGTCGACATCACGCTGACGTACATGTCCTTGATCGCTTCCGTGTCGTTGGTGACCCGGGAGATCAGCATGCCTGTCGGAGTCCGGTCAAAAAAGGACAGCCCCAGTTTCTGCACTTTGCCAAACACGTCAATCCGCAATTGCTGGATCACTTTTAACGCCACTTTTTGAAACAGGATCAACTGCGAGAGATTCAGGACGCTGGCGGCTGCCTGCAAGGCGAGATAAGCGCCCGCAAGCATGGCGACAGGCCGCCAGGGGAACTGGCGCGGGATGAGATACCTGTCGATAAACGTCTTGATCAGGATGGGGCCAAGGACATCCGACCCCGTTGCCATAATGAGCAGTGCGAACGCCGCGCCGAGAGTCTTGGCGTGTGGGCGGATGTACCGCAACATGCGGCCCAGCACAGAGCCCCTTACGGGGATCACAGGCTGTGCATCCATGAGTTCAATCACGCCCGCATCCCTCCCTCTTCGACGAGTTCTTCCAATTGTTGACGCTGATACATGGCGGCGTACAATCCGTCTCGCTGCATCAGATCAACGTGCGCGCCTCGTTCGGCCACTTTGCCGCCGTCGAGTACAACGATCAGATTGGCGTGCTGGATCGCGCTCAGCCGGTGCGATGCGATCAGCGTCGTACGCCCCGTCCGTTCCTGACGCAGTGAATCCAGAATGTGAGCCTCGGTGCGCGCATCCACAGCGGACAGCGAATCGTCCAGAATGAGAATCTCCGCATCGAGCAGCAAGGCGCGAGCGATGGATATGCGCTGCTTTTGACCGCCTGAAAGGGTCACGCCGCGTTCACCCACCACAGTCGCGTAGCCGTCCGGGAACCGGACAATGTCGTCGTGAACGCCGGCAATGCGCGCTGCGCGCTCGATGTCATTCTGGCTGGCGCGCGGCCGGGCGAAGGCAATGTTTTCCGCAATGGTCGCAGAAAACAGAAAGTGATCCTGAGGCACATACGCGATGGCTGCCCGCAGCGTCTCCTTTTTCGCGGCGTCGATGGAAACGCCGCCGATGGCAATGTGGCCGCCTTCAATATCAAATTCACGCAGCAGCAGACGCAACAGAGTTGTTTTCCCGCTGCCGGTCCGGCCCACAACACCCAGCGTCTGACCACGACGCACAGTAAACTGCAGGTCAGCGAGGGTGGCTCGCATCACGCCTGGATAGTTGAAGCGAACGACGTTGTACTCGATATCCCCGCTAATCGGGGAGGCGGTTGCTCCTGGGTGATCGACAATGTCCGGTTTGATCGCGAACAGTGTCTGGATGCGGTCATAGGAGGCGTGACCGCGTTCCACAATGTTGAACAGCCAGCCAAACGCGAGCATGGGCCATATGAGTTGCCCGAGATACATGGTGAATGTCGTCAGACCGCCGATGGACAATCGGCCATGCGCAACGAAGTAAGCCCCAACGGCCACACTGAGAAAATAGGAAACGCCTACGATAATTTGAATGGTCGGATCAAACAGCGCGTCGATTTTGGCCACCGCGTAGTTCTTGTTCACGACATCCTGAGACAGGGCGATGAACTCCCCGATCTCAATCTCTTCCTGCCCAAACGCCTTGATGACGCGAACGCCCGAAAGGTTTTCCTGTACGCGGTCGTTCAGGTCCGAAAACGCGGCCTGCGCTTTGTCAAATCTGTGATGGAGAATCTTGCCGTACCGGCTGGTCGCAAACGCCATCACGGGCATCGGCAGCAGGGCGACAATCGTTAACTGCCAACTGATTGTGATGGCCATCGTCGAAATGACCACAGTTCCGGTCGTGATGGAATCAACAAGCGTCAGGATTCCTTCCATCGCTGTCTGCTCCACAGCCTGGATGTCGTTGGTCGCATGCGCCATCAGATCGCCGACGCGCTTGGTCTGATAAAACTGCGGGGACATCTGCGTAAAATGATGAAACAGACGTTCCCGCAGCGTTGTGGACAGATCAATGGCCGCGCCAAACAGCAGCCAGCGCCAGACATAGCGAAAACCGTAACTGAAAAGGGCTGCTCCGGCAATGATCAGGAGCCACTCCAGCAGTTGACCCTGCGTGAGGGTGTGATGGTGGATCGCGTTAATGGTGAACCCGACAATTTGAGGCGGGATGAGCGCCAGGAGCGCAACTGCCACCAGTGTGGCCACGGCGAAAATATAGCGCCACTTTTTGCTCTTGAAGTACCACATCAAGTCGAGAAATACGCGCAAGTGACATCTTCCTTACGAGGCGGCTGACGATCCGCGCGTCGGTGTTGTTATCATCGATGAACGGGAAAGAAATTCAGGAGAGTCTGTCAAGGGCCGCGGCGATGCGTTCCATTCCGGTCTGCAGCGTGGCGCGGGAGCAGGCGATATTCATGCGCAAAAAACCCTCCCCGTTTGCCCCGAATGTTTTTCCGTCGCTGAGGGCCACCTTCGCCTCCTGCAAGATATACGATTGCAATCGTTCCGCAGCCATGCCAAACGCGCGAAAATCAAGCCAGACCAGATGCGTTCCTTGGGGGCGTATCATGTGCACCCCACGCATGCGGGTTTCCATAAATGTCTCCAACCAGTCCAGATTGCTCTCCATGTAGGCAAGCGCTTCGTCGAGCCAGGGCGCTCCCTGCGCATAGGCCACCTGCATGGCCAGAGCCGACAGGACATTTTCAGATGTCAGAGCCAGTCGATCGAGTTCGTCGCGAAACTGTTGGCGAAGTGTCGCGTTTGGAATGATGGCGTACGATTTATGCAACCCGGCGATGTTAAATGTCTTGCTCGGCGCGGTAAAGACGATCGATCGCTGAGCCAACTCGCCCGCGAGCGCAGTGAAAGGTGTGTGGATGTGACCGCTGAAAACGAGGTCGGCGTGGATCTCATCCGATACGATCAGGACATTGTGACGCAGGCAAAGTTCGCCCAACTGGAGCAGTTCCTCACGCGTCCACACTCGACCGACCGGATTGTGCGGGCTGCACAGAATCATCATCTTTACGTCATGGCTGAGCCTGGTCTCCAGATCTGCAAAGTCGATGGCATAACGGCCCTGGTGAACATATAGGGGATTTTGCTCGACCAGTCGTCCATTTTTTTCGATCACGTTGAAAAATGGCGGATACGCAGGGGTCTGTATGAGCACCTTGTCACCGGGCGCCGTGAACATTCGCACCGCCAGACTCACGGATGGAACCACCCCTGGGCTCTGCACCAACCATGAGGGGTCAATGGCAAAGGAATGTCTGGCGCCCCACCAGTCGATGATGCTCTGGACAAGCTGGGCGGGCGGATAATAATAGCCCAGGATGCCGTGTTCGATCCGTTTTTGCAGCGCAAGCAGCACTGGTTCGGGAACTCGAAAATCCATATCGGCCACCCACATCGGCAGTAAATCTGGCGCGCCAAACTGAGCTTCTGCTCCATCCCACTTGAGACAGTCCGTTCCGAAACGCTGATGTGCTTCATCAAAATTGGCAAACATGCGGTTGCTCCATTTCACTAAGTGATTTCCCACATCAATTATAGCGCAAAAGCAGCGCGTCCAGGCAGTCGACTGTCACTTCGCGGCGAGAAATGCCGAACGATGAAATCATTGGCATTTCCATTCGTTGCGTTTTCATGTCTATGGTGTCAAAATGGTAGTCATATAAACGTCGTGAAAAGCAATCGAGCGGGTGAGGGTTGCGCAAGGTACAGTCTCAGGAGGCAAGGAGTTATGGTGCAAGTGACATCGCAGCCGGTTGAGGAACAAACCCACGAACAGATATCGGTCATCCGAACTGTCATGGACAACATGGGGAAGGTGATCGTTGGCAAGACAGATGTCATTGAGTTGTGCCTTGTCTCTCTGATCGCTCATGGCCACATTTTGCTGGAGGACGTTCCGGGCGTGGGCAAGACCATGCTCGTGCGATCGCTGGCCAGGAGTCTGGATTGCCAGTTTAAACGGATACAGTTTACTCCCGATCTGCTCCCCTCCGATGTTACAGGCACATCTGTCTTTAATCAGCGCATTGCCGACTTCGAGTATCGACCGGGGCCGATTTTCGGACAGATTGTTCTCGCCGATGAGATCAACCGAACTTCGCCCAAAACACAGGCGGCCCTTTTGGAAGCGCTTGAAGAACAGAGCGTCACTTTTGATGGGGTGACACATGAATTGCCCAGCCCGTTCTTTGTGTTAGCCACGCAAAATCCCATTGAGTATGAGGGCACCTTCCCGCTCCCGGAAGCTCAACTCGATCGGTTTCTGATGAAACTGTCCGTGGGGTATCCGAGTGCGACTGAAGAACTCAGCGTACTCATGCGGGGTGTGGATGGCATGGATGTCGACAGTCTGGAGCCTGTGGCCACGCCGCATGACATAGAACTGTGGCAGACTGCGGTGAGCGACGTATACATGGATCAAACCATATACGCCTATGTCGTGGACATTGTCGGCCGTACTCGGGTGCACCCTCAAGTGTATCTCGGTGTTTCGCCTCGGGGGGGCATCGCTCTCGCCAAGGCGGCGCGCGCGTACGCCTATGTGGAGGGGCGGAAGTTTGTGCTCCCCGACGACGTAAAGCGCTTGGCGCCTTACGTGCTCAGCCATCGCATTCTCGTCCATCCCGAAGCGAGAATTCAGGGTATTTCGGCGGAGTTGCTGGTCGCAGACATTCTCCGCGAGACACCGGTTCCCGTCCTGCCCGTGCGGAGGTAGCCGTGCGCAACGCTCTGCTGTTGACTCTCTTTTACGCGGTCGCCGCGGCGATGTTTGCCGTTTCCCACATGTATGGAGGATTTGGCTCCTGGTTTCTGTTTTGCGCCTCACTGCTGTTCGCCTGTTACGAGACATTGGCATGGTGGTCGCTGCGACGTACATTTAACGTCACTCGCCGCGTATCTGCAGGGCGGCTGCAGGCCGGACAGGATGTCACCGTCCTTATTGACCTGAAGATTACAGATCATGCGTGGATGCCTGTGCAGTGGCTGCGCGTCGAGGACGTGTTGCCGACCAAACTGTCAGTGCGAGCCGATGAACCGTTCCATACCGTTTATCCATGGGGTCGCAAAGAGTTTTCCGTTGAGTACCGGCTGACGGACGCCCCGCGAGGCCTGTACCGACTGCACGCGGTGGCGGTCAGCGGCGGCGATGTGTTTGGCCTGTTGGTCAGGCGCGTGGAGGTGCACTGCTCAACTCAACTTGTCGTGTACCCTCATGTTCGCCGAATTGCCTATTGGTCGACCATCGATCAGCGTCGCCTCGGCAACAGGGTGGCTCAGTCCAGAAACGTTTTCGACGCTACCCGAGTGATCGGAACG
>JAJZCB010000156.1 GCA_021846285.1 Bacillota bacterium | reverse complement strand
GTGGGCGTTCTGGCTCTTCAACATCGGTTTTTATGTCACCTTCTTTCCCCAGTACCTGCTCGGATTGATGGGCATGACGCGCAGGATGTACACCTACCCCGCAAATATGGGTTGGAACACGCTCAACTTCATTTCAACGATGGGCGCTTATGTCATGGGCATCGGGTTTATCGTACTCGTTATGGACGTCGTGTACAGCATCCGCTTCGGAGAGCGCGACGTCACAGGCGATCCGTGGAATGGGCGCACACTGGAGTGGTCCCTTCCCTCACCCGCGCCTCACTATAACTTTGCCCGCATCCCGACTGTGACAAGCCGGGATGCCTGGTGGACAAGCAAGCAGGAACGATCTCGGAGCGACGCGCCGAGGAAGCTCGAACCATTGCAGCCTATCCATATGCCAAAAAGCTCCGGCCGACCGTTTATCATGTCTGCCATTTTCTTCATCGGCGGATTCGGTCTGGTTTTTAACTGGTATGCGCTTGGCTTCCTCGCGCTGCTCGGCGTACTTGTCAGCATGTTGCTGCGTTCGCTGGAATACGACACGGATTACTACGTGCCGGTAGAAGAAATTGAGCAGACTGAAGCGGCATTGGGGAGGGCATGACAGTGACGATTGCGCATGGCGAGTTTCCTGTTCACGGACGATCCATCAATCATGATGCGCCACTGGAGTACAGCCTGGAAGAAGGCGCGCTGCGGATCTTTGGTTTTTGGCTGTTTTTGGCGACCGACTTAGTGCTGTTTGCCTGTCTGTTTGCCACATACGTTGTATTGCACGGCGCCGCCGCAGGTGGACCGACTGAGGCGCAACTGTTTGACGTACCGGGTTTCACCGCAGAAACGTTGCTCCTCCTGACAAGCAGCTTCACTGGGGGTCTCGGCACGTACGCCATGCACAACGGGAGCAGACGAGGCCTGATCACTTGGATGATCATCACCGTGCTGCTCGGACTATCGTTTATAGGCCTCGAAGTCAAGGAGTTCGTCACGTATGCCACACACGGCGCCCCTCTGCAACGCAGCGCGTTTTTATCGGCTTTTTTCACCCTTGTCGGAACCCATGGCTGCCACGTCTCCCTGGGCATCCTCTGGATGCTGTCGATCATCTATCAACTCGCGCGTCGGGGCATCACTCCGATCACCGCTCGCAAAGTGTTTATCGTTGGACTTTACTGGCATTTCCTTGACATCGTGTGGGTGTTTATCTTTACTGTGGTCTATCTGAATGGAGTGATGAGCTAAAATGTCGCTGCCGTCAACCCACGCATCAAATACCGCATCAGGCTCACTCTGGATGTATATCGTTGGCTTTATCATATCCATAGCGCTCACTTTGGGCGCGCTATGGTTGGTGCTCGCCCGGCAGTTTTCCACTGGAACGCTTCTGACCATCATTTTGCTGCTGGCGATTCTGCAGATCGGAGTGCAGATGTTCTTTTTCATGCACATCACTGACAGCCCGAGGCCGCAATTCAATCTATGGATACTCGGACTGGGGATGTTTTTCACCTTTGTGGTGATTGCCGGATCGGTATGGATCATGAGCTTTGGCGCCCAAGGTTACTGACCTATGGCGCCCCGCAGCAACCGCGAGGCGCTGAGTAAAACGCCGATGGCTCCGATCATCACCGATCCGGTGAATGCGTATGCTGTCGCCATAGTAAACCCCTGTACGGTGGCGATATTGGCGCCAGCGCTTTGCAGAAGAAGGACTGCGACGGCAATCCCCGAAACCCTGCCAAAATTGCGGACCGTCGCGATCAGACTCCCCGTCAGTCCGGATTTGGCGATAGGCACGCTTTCCAGGACGGCTACGGTGTTCGGCGATGTAAACAGACCCATTCCCGAGCCAAAAACGGATAGTGCGATGACGATGTCCACATAGGAGGTCGCCGACGTAAAACGGGTCATCATCCACAACCCGACTGTTCCTATCGCCATGCCGGCGAAGGCGGGCCAGTTCGCGCCGATTTTGTCTGTAAGCCGCCCTCCGAACGGTGATACGACAATCATGCACACCGCCTGAGGCGTCAGGAGCAGGCCGATGTGCGCTGTGGGGATGTGCAACACATGCTGCATGTACAAAGGCAGAATGAAACCGGGAAACATGAACATCACGTACGAGATATAGCCCGCAATATTACCGACTGAAAACGCCCCGGAGCGAAACAGCGACAGTTCGATAACCGGTGACGCAGCGCGCAGTTCCCGCCATATGAACAGCGAGAGCGCGGCGATCGAGAGAGCAAGACTCAGCCAACTGGACACACTTGTCCATCCCCATGTCGTTCCCTCAGAGACAAAGATCATCAGACTGACAATGCCGACAAAGAACAGGATCGCTCCGATGCTGTCAAACCGTTCCGGTGACTGATTTGAAACCATGCGGTCCAGCACGATCAGCGTCATCACGATGGACACTACACCAACAGGAACATTCACCCAAAAAACCGATGGCCACCCATAGGCGGCAATCAGAAGTCCACCCACAGACGGCCCTACGATGGTTCCCGCCGCAACGACACTTCCAATCAATCCGATGGGTCGCCCCCGCTGACCGGCAGGAAAGATGTGGGCGATAATCGACATCACGTTGCCCATTATGATGGCTCCGCCCAGCGATTGAAATATGCGAAACAGAATCAACTCATCGATTGTGGAAGAAAAGGCGCACAGAATGGAACCGCCGGTAAATATGAACACACCGGCAAGAAACACGCGTTTGCGGTTCAAACGGTCCGACAGCGCTCCCACCACGGGAAGAATGCCGGTAATGATAAGCAGATACCCGGAAATGACCCACTGCAACAATGCAGGGCCAACCTCAAATTGGCGTTCCAGAGCGGGCAGAGCCACGTTCATGACACTGCCGTCGACATTGACCATAAATGTACCGCTGGCAACGGTGCCGAAGATTAACCAGCGAAACCACGACGCGTCAGCGTGGGTCGTCCGCCATCTATTTCTCGTTCCCACTGGGTTCCCCGCCCCCTGCCAACGATTGCGGCCTGTTCAAACTCTGACATTTTTGCAGAAAGACCTCCAGATTGCTCTTTCGGCGCGCAATGTCTTCCTGCCAGGCGGCAAGTTCATCCCATCCGTTCTCAGTCATTTGGTACAGCCGCCTGGCAGGCCCGACGTCTCCTGTTTCCCATCTGGATGTCACGGACCCGCGTTCTTCCAGTTCTCTCAATACCCGATAGACAGCGCCGCTTTCGATCCCGAGGTGA
Source organism: Bacillota bacterium (assembly GCA_021846285.1). Taxonomy (GTDB): domain Bacteria; phylum Bacillota; class Bacilli; order Alicyclobacillales; family SLC66; genus JAKADD01. Next base: position 1,358 of record JAJZCB010000156.1, on the reverse strand, counting down.
AACGGCATCATAGCGGTGATCTGGTTCCACAAGGCGCCTCCGTGCGCTTCGCCATCCGCCAGACAGAGCAGCAAAAACGCTGGCAAGTGGCGATTCCTGTTCCCAGGAATGCCTCCCTCTTTTCCCATGGCGCACTTCTCCCCCGCATTCTTGGTCATGCCATCACTTTTGATCCAAATTGCTCCATGTGATGTTTCACTTGTTCAAACGCCTGTTCAGGCAGCGCCTTTTCTCCGCCCAACAACCTGGCATGCAGCACCAATTCCGCCGCCTCGTCGAGTGTCGCCAGAAGCCGCGCCGTTTGCACAGGACTCGATGTAAACGCCAGAACACCATGATTGGCAAGCAGCACAGCCGAGAGACCTGGATGTTCCTCGACGATCCGGACAATGCCGCCAACAGACGCTTCCGATCCTCGTGGAGCCCAGGGAACAACCGGAATCGCCTCCGTAAAGCCGAAGCGAACAAGCGGTTCATACGCGATGGGGATCGCCTGGTTCGCGACGGCAAACGCCGTCGCATGCGGCGCATGCACATGCATGATGCTGCCGACCGTTGCTCTCGCACGGTATACGGCCGTGTGCATCTGAACGATCTCAGCGGTGACAGAATCGATGTCGCCTTCCGGTTCTCCCTGCAGCGTCACCACAACAAAGCTGTCCTCATCGAGAGTGGCGATGCTGCCTCCCTTTGTGATGACGACGCGATCATCGTCGATGCGGGCGGACAAGTTGGCGTGCTCACCTTTAAAAAGGACTCCCGAGGCATGCAGTTGCCTGGCCGCGTGTATGAGTTCCGTTTTTGCGTTGCCGATAGTAAGATTGGCCATCGTTAACACCCGACCTTTCCTAATTGCTAAATGTGTACAACACTATAATGTATATTACAGTATAGTGCGTAATCTTGTCTATACCGAAAATACGGTCACCCCTGCCAGCCGGATTCACATGCTGTGCCCCTGCTCAGACACGGCTGCGCCGAACTCGCCTCGGCACAGCATACGATTCCGGCCAAGCGGGTTTTTCATTCCACTGATGGTGCTGCGCGGCGTGAAGATCCACCGTGCAACTTAGTGTGTCGCTCTTTCGCAAGGACATGCATCATCACTCTTCGATCAATCGAGAACAGATCTATCGTAGACAGTCGTGCGCGCGTGCTATAATGATAGCCAAAGTGTGAGGCGTCCGAGACATCCGAGGCGTCAGTGGGAGGCATCATTATGTATGATCTTATCGTCCGCGGCGCACGCCTGTCAGGACAGTCCAGCCTGGTCGATATCGGCGTGGCGGATGGACGCATTGCGGCCATCGAAGCACAACTTGACGGCGTCGCCAAAGAGTGCATCGAGGCTCAAGGCG
>JAJZCB010000155.1 GCA_021846285.1 Bacillota bacterium | reverse complement strand
GCGCGCCGCTCTATATGGCGCTGCCGGTCCGTTTCGTGCGCGCCGCCGCTGAACTGCGAAAGATCGTCCGCGCCGGCAAGATCGGTCGGGTGCTGGCCATGACCGGAACCAACCACGGGTACATCCCGGGCGGATGGTTTATTGAAAAGGCGGCTTCGGGCGGCGGAGCAGTGATGGATCACACTTCGCACGTGGCGGATTTGATGCGGTGGATCGTCGGGAGTGACGTGGTGGAAGTGTATGCGGAGATCGATGAGCGTGTGCATAACCGCGGCATTGACGACTGCGGCATCCTCACACTGGGGTTCGCCAATGGGGTGTTTGCCACGCTTGATCCATCGTGGTCGCGTCTAAAAACCTATCCGACGTGGGGCGATGTGACGCTGGAGGTGGTGGGAACGACGGGCGTGCTTACGCTGGACGCATTTGCGCAGCGAGTCCATGTCTATGCTCCGGCGCAAGACGGACAGGCCACTCACCGGTACGACTACTACGGCGATGATATGGATCTGTGGATGGTGGACGAGTTTGTGCGAACTGTGCGCTCGGGGCAGCCGTCCGACATGCTCGCGACAGGACTTGACGGCCTGCGCGCCCTGGAAGTGACGATGGCCGCCTATGAATCCGCTGAGCGCGGACGACCGGTGGCGATCACGCCGTGGCAACCGTGAGCGGAGCTTCGGGGGCCAGTCGGAGAGGTGTGTCTCCCGACGCCAAGTCCCAGCTTCTCCATCGCAATCAGTATGGATCACTCGATACGTACCCACTCGCAAGCGCATGAATTCCGCACCTGTCAAGCGCGATGTTCCGCAGACGAGCGCCGGTTGCCTCGCCAGAACAGCCATAGCATCAGAGTCAGATATACCACATAGCTGCCTAACTGCAGAGCGGTGGGGTTGTCGGCGTAACCGAAAAACGAATGCAGAATATCGCCGAGCGTGGTGTTTTCATTAAGCAGCCTGCTCGAATTCCAAAGCGGATGCGCGCCGAAGCGGATCCACCCCAGTTGTTGCCAATCTTCGATGCCATTAGCCAACAGCCCAGCCGCAAAGAGCATCAACAGGGTGCCCATAGTGTTGAAGAAAGTGCCCAGATTGATTCGTTTGCCCGTCACATAAATCAGATAGCTGAGGAAGAGTCCTGCACAGGTCCCTATAATGGCGCCGACCGTCAGGAACAGTGGGCTGGATTTAAAGGCGATGGCGATCATGAAAACGACAGTTTCAAGACCCTCGCGACCTACGGTAACAAACGCGACCAACGCGATCGTCCACACGGTCTCACGCTGGACCGCCGTTGCCAGTCTCTCGTGTAAATCACTCTTTAACTGGCGGCTCTGACGGTTCATCCAGACGGTCATATAGGTGAGGATTCCGGCGGCCACAAAGTAGGTGAAGCTTTCGATCTCTGTTTGCAACGCGGTTCCATCGTAATGGCGTATGGTCGCAAATATGACATAACCGCCAATCGCTGCGACACCCAGGGCGCTCCAGACACCGATCCATACATCCCTGAACCGATCCCTGCGCCCGACCTGTTTTAGGTAAGCCAGCATGATTGAGACAATCATGGACGCTTCCAGGGATTCACGAAAGAAGATCAGGAATGATCCAAGCATAGGGAATAAGTCCTCCCGTTTCATCTGGCTGCCAAGGCGCGTGATGTTGTGATGGTGAAGTTCTTTACTAGTGTACACCACCTTACCCGGTTAGTATATGTGTCATAAATGGGGAGAACCAAATCACGAACATTTAAACACCAGAATTGAATTATGTTCGTATTTCCTCTTGACTGGGATTAAATCATCGGTATTATTAAAAATAGAGGACGCACTGCTGAATAATGGTCCGAAGGAGGTTTTTATGGAATCTGTCGCCAACGAATTTTACGGAGAAGAAGTCCTTCATGTTGAGCCTCACGGCATTGATCCGATATCCAGCCAGGAGCGCCATGGCAAGCCAGGCAGTCTATTTACGCTGTGGTTCAGCGCAAACCTGGAATTCGCTACCTTGACCCTCGGAGTGCTGTCGGTCGGGCTTTTTGGTCTCAGCATGGCGCAAGCCGCGGTGTCCATTGTCCTGGGAACGGTCATGGGCGCGCTGTGCATCGGGATCCTCACGACATTCGGCTACAAATGGGGGATTCCCCAGTTGATCCAATCGAGGGGCGCTTTCGGATTCTTTGGCAATTTTCTTCCCTCCGGCTTCAACTTTATCGCAGGCATCGGCTGGTATGCCGTCAATACGGTGCTTGGCGTCTACGCGTTGCAATGGCTGCTGCCGATTGGATTTTTGCCGTCGCTGATCATTATGATCGTTTTGCAGGCAGTGGTCAGCATCTACGGTCACAATCTGATTCACTGGGTGGAACGCGTTTCGGCGCTGGTTTTGGGAATCATCTTTGTCATCGTAACAGCCTACGCGGTTGGTCATATCCATTTTGGCGTTCCTGTCAATGTGAAGGCGCCTCTGTACAGCGGCCCCTTCGGATCTTTCATCCTGTCTGTCGGCGCGTCATTGTCATATATGATGGGCTGGCTCACATACAGCTCCGATTACAGTCGGTATCTCCCTCAAACCACGCGTTTTGGCAAGGCGTTTGGCGCGTCGTTCTGGGGCAACGTGATTCCGGCTGTCTGGCTTGAACTGCTCGGCGCCGGGCTGGCGACCATCAAAAACGTCGCCACTCCTACAGATCTGGTTTCTGGGCTGATGCCGCATACTCTTGTGGTGTTCGCAATGCTTGCCATTATCCTGGGAACGGTGACAGCCAATGTATTGAACATCTACTCTGGTTCGTTGTCGCTGCTGGCTATTGATGTCAAGTGGATTCGCGCCGTGGTTCCAAAACGTTGGGTCGCTGCCATGCTGCTCGGTGTCCTGGGCGGAATTCTGTCCTACTTTGCCGGCGCGAAGGGCTACTACGGCAACTATGACAATTTCCTCTTGCTGCTCGGATACTGGATCAGCCCATGGCTCGCTGTTGTATTGACGGATTATGCGCTGTATCGGCGCTCGAGCCTGCGCATCGATCAGTTTTATGGTGAGAGCGGTCGCGTGGGAGCCGGCCTTTGGGCGTTTATCCTTGGTCTGGCGGCCTCCAGTCTGTTTTTCAATCAGTCTCTGTACATTGGGCCAATCGCAGCGAAGTATCCGCAAATTGGCGATATCTCATACTACGTCAGCTTCGTGGTGGCAGCATTGCTCTACGTGATCTTCACGAAATTCGGACAAAAGTCGTCTGTTCAGCGAAACGCGAAGGCTGCGTGACGCAGGGTTGGCCCGAAACACCTTCGCATCGCCTGATGACTTGCACGCGCTATGGATAGACTTCCATGCCTGAGTTTTGCGAAGCAAAAGCTCACTTGCGCGCCACCAACAACCGGGAAGAAAATGCGCCTGCGGCGATTTTCAGGGATGAAAGCTCGCTTGGCCGGAATCGTATGCTGTGCCGAGGCGAGTTCGGCGCAGCCGTGTTTGAGAAGCGGCGCAGCATACGATTCCGGCGGGCAGAGACGATCGATTTTCCGGCATAGCGGCGCCAAGAAGACGCTCCTCGTTGAGGGGAGCGTCTTCTTGGCGCTTATTTCAGTTGTGGGAAACGGAGACCGCGGATCGCCTTTCTTCAATGGTGCGCATGAGACTCGAGAACGAATCGGCGAAGAGTGACAGGCCCCTGCTCTTGAGGTCCGCTCCGATGACCGCAAGATCGATGCCGTGTTCGAGACACAGGGCGAGCGCCCCTTCGTCATCCAGCGGGTGGGCATCCACCGTTCTCCGTGCGGTTCCATGATCAGCGAATGCCTTGAGGGTGGCGGGCGGCATGGTATTTACGGTATCCGGTCCGATCAGTTCGTCGATGTAATGGACGTCAGAGAGACTGGGGTTTTTCGTTCCCGTGGACGCCCACAGGGGCCGCTGGATCTGGGCTCCTTTGTGCTGAAGCCGGTGAAACCGTTCGGCGCCAAAGGTGTCTGCAAATGCCCGGTAGATCATTCGCGCATTGGCCACCGCGACTTTCCCGAGCAACGCGGCCGCTGCGTCGTCTGTCGCAAGGGCCTCCACGGCGGCGTCGACACGGCTGACAAATACGCTGGCGACCGATGCGACGCCGTTTATCTGTTCACCGCGTTCCACGCGTCGCTCCAGCCCGCGCAGGTACGCTTCAGCGACATTGTGATAATCGTCGATGGTAAACATGAGAGTGACATTGACATTGATCCCCTCGCTGATCAGTTGCTCAATCGCCAGCAGCCCCTCGTCTGTGGCCGGCACCTTGATCATGAGATTGGGGCGAGCCAGTGTGCGCCACAGGCGGCGTCCTTCGGTGATCGACTGTACGTGATCGTCGCACAGCGCGGGCGGCACCTCCAGACTGACAAAGCCGTCTGTGCCCGCGCTCTCATCATAAACAGGCCGCAGGATGTCGCTGGCGCGCGCGATGTCTGCAAACACAAGCGTCTCGTAGATCTGTTCCGTGCTGCGTCCTTCGTGCGCCAGGCGCTCGATATCCGCTGTGTACAGATCGCTCTTGGCGATCGCATTTTCAAATATGGTCGGATTCGACGTAACGCCTCGCAATCCCTGGTCCACCAGCTGCTG
>JAJZCB010000056.1 GCA_021846285.1 Bacillota bacterium | reverse complement strand
CGAGGTAAGACCCCTTGAAGACGACAAGGTAGATCGGTCCGGTGTGGAAGTCCTGTGAGGGATGGAGCAGACGGATACGAATCGGTCGAGGGCTTATCCTACAAGCAAAGAAGTACGACCGTACAGCAGTACGGCAGTACGGCAGTATACAACTCATGATTCGCATCTAGTTGTGAAGGAGCCATAGCCTGGTGATGATGGCGGAGGGGACACACCCGTACCCATCCCGAACACGACAAGTGGCGTTCGCTTTGCGAGCCGCCATCTCGGTTAAGCCCTCCAGCGCCGATGGTACTTGGACCGCAGGGTCCTGGGAGAGCAGGACGTTGCCAGGCAACAAAAGCATGGAACTGCGTAGCGCGGTTTCGGCTCCGCACAGAGGCAGGATGAACCCGACACGGCGCTCATCCTGTCTTTTTGTTCACCACGGCTTACCTCGAACAAACACGGTGTGAAACCAAAAACGGAGAGAATGCCTTCTGGCGTTCTTTCCGTTTTGCTATAGTATGAGTATGTTCCAGATTTAAGCACTCGGCATGGTGATATGAAACCTGGAGATGAGGAAACGTGATTCCGATAAAGATTGGACGGGAAGACAAGATGCTGCTGATCGAGGATCTGCAGGAATACTTGCTGGATCAATTGTCTGAGAGTATTGGCAATGTTGCTGCGGAAGGTATTTTCGATTTTGTGTTAAATCTCGTCGGTCCCTATGTTTATAATCAGGCCATCGCCGATGCGCGAAAAGTTGCTGAACAACAAATGGAGCGCACTGAAGATGAATTGAACGTTCTTGAGAAACCACTTGCACGGCGCAAACGACAGCGGTGAGACGGTGATGCGCTGTGTGAAGTTCCGCTGCGTTGTGGCGCACTTGGTTGATCGCAGGATTGGATTGTTCGCCGGAAGGCTTGCGCCATTATTTCTACAGCTTAACGAACCAGAACGAAGAGAAGAAGCGGCGCGATTGCAACGCTGATTTATAGGGGGCGACAGGCGTGCTCGTCATGCAGAGTGTCACGAAGCAGATCGACGGAACACTGATTCTGGACCAAGTGAGTCTTTCGGTGGGGGCAAGTCAGATTGTTGTGTCAAGGCCGGATTCATTTTGACCCTTTTCGCCGGACTAAATTGACCCACCTCGGCGAATTCAGATGTTGCTTACGGTGCCATTTACTTGCCGTGACTGTTTGTCTCTCAGTAGAAATCGTGTGCTTGTCAATCGAAAAGTTGACCACTGCGCTAACTGAATTATTGACCACCCCGAGGTGGAACTACTGGGGTGAATATCCCTCGCCACGCAGGTCTAGGATGGATCATGTTCCTTCCCGGGCCCTACAGCTGGTCAACACATGCGCTGCATATAGTAGCTGCCGTTTCTCGTCCGGGAAAGGGGTGATCGGCTGATTCGCCCATTCTCGGAGTCGCTGCTCGACTTCCAGATAAGAGAGTTGGATGCTCGAGAGCGGCGGGGCACTCTGGGGGCCTCTGGCGATCACCTCGTTGACCTTCTCCCAATCGACGAACAGGTCGGGAAAGCGCGCGCTGACCTCCTCCCGCACATCGGTGGGAACAGAGTATCCGCCTCCCAAGGCGGCCAATAGAACCTGTCGGCTCCTGCCCTTGTCATAGACGGTGGTTAAGAGTGCTGCGCTGTTCCCGCGCCACCGAACAAATGCCATGCGTGTTCACCTCCTTTCCTGCTCGGATGACACCTGATGTCATGCCTGTCCGATCCAGCTCCCGGAATAGGGGCTGGGGATTCGCGACAGGATACAAACGGCTTCGATGTCGCTCAGAATTCGAGATCATCCTCCTGATCCGATGCGAGAATGTCTGCGAGACGAGCGTGGTCCATGATCGCCCCCCATGCCGTCGCATCCATCCCGGCCGAATACATCTTGGTGGAATCCAGCGTATGAAGCCATTGCCTGTCCTTTCTTTGACCACCAAATACCACGAAGCAGCCCCCGTCTGAAGTTTCGTGCAGACGACCACGCCGATAGCGGTCCAGTGGCCACGGGCGAATCCATAGAGTCATGCCGTCCAGTACCGACATAATGGACCACCCTGCGTCAAAGCACCACCTCAGATCCGAGTCATAACGCAACCATCCCTCTTCCGTCTTCACCCTGACACATCCTCCCTGGGCTGTGCGCCATTCACCCTGGTCTGCCGATCTGAAGGCGTTCCGTAGACCCCGGCCTTCATCTTGTCTTTCAGCCGATAGCTTTGGCCACGAATATTGACAATGTGCGAGTGATGAAGAAGTCGGTCGAGAATCGCGGAAGCCAGCACCGAGTCTCCGAACAGTTCTCCCCAGTCTCCAAAACTCTTATTGCTGGTCAGGATCATGCTGCCACGTTCGTAGCGGGTGCTGACCAGTTGAAAGAACAGATTGGCCGCCAGTGGATCCATGGGCAGATATCCGACTTCATCCACCACGAGAATGCGCGGCCTCAGGTACTGACGCATCTTGCTGTCCAGACGATTGGCGTGGTGGGCGCGGCGCAAGTCCTCGACCAGTTGTGTCACGGTCGCGAAGTAGACCGAGATGCCTTGTGCCAAAGCCTCCATCGCCAAGGCCACACTGATGTGACTCTTCCCGACACCAGGCGGTCCCAAGAACACCACGTTGGCCGTCTGCCGAACGAAATTCATCGTGGTCAACTCGTCGATGAACTTCTTGTCGATGCTCGGTTGGAACGTGAAGTCGAACTCCGTCAGCGTCTTTTGGTAGGGGAGACGGGCCATGCGCATTTTGGTCTGAATGTTCCGTTTGCGCCGCTGTGCGATCTCCTCCCCGAACAGGTCCACAAGAAATGCCACATAGGTCAACTGCTTCTCGGTGGCTTGCTGCAAGCGACTCTCCAATATGTCTGCTGCACTGAGTAGTTTTAATGACTCCAGTTGGCTGCGGGCTTGATCCAACTCTAGCATGAGCCCACCTCCGCCAATTCTTCGTACATCGCCAGTGGACGCTGCTCCACTTCGGGAGCCGAAATCTCACGCGCAAGAGGTCTTGGTTTCAATACACCCTCTGCTGCTTTCAACCCCTCATATTGCCCTGGTAACCTGACCATACCACCCCATCGGTTCGACTTGTCATGCAGTGCGATGCGTTCACCTTGATGCCAGATTTCTATGTGGTGCCCCACCTGTCGTACAAGCACGCTTTGCCCGCTGTACCGCCAATGTACGCCGTAGCGCACGCCGTCAAAGCTGACGAAGCCATCGACACTCACGATTCGTTCTACCCGAAGGAACTTCACCAGTCGGTCTGGGGAAGGCAAAGAGAGCAGTTGCTCGTCCTTGATTCGGTCACAGGGCCGTTCTCCGGTGGTTCCGTGGATACGCTCATCGACTTGTGCACCCCAGGCAAGCGCTTGACGATTGAGATCGAGGATATCTGTGTAGGTCCGCCCTGGCCAGAAGTTATCTTTGACAAATCCGACGCCGCGTTCGACTTTTCCCTTCGTCTCGGGACGCCGTACCTTGCATAGCTTGGGCGTCAGGCCGATGGCCAGCGCGAAATCTTCGAACGTCCGATTCCACTCGGGTGTATGGTCGTCGTTCATCCCGATGACAACGGTTTTCATGTGATCGGTGAGCATAATCTTGGGTATACCGCCGAAATGTTCGATGGCATGGACGAAGCAGCGCAAGAAACTGTAAATGTCACAGCGCCTGGCAAACTCCACGTAGATGGCGCGGGAAAACCCGAGCACCATGACGAACACAGGCATGCGGTGGGACCGCCCGTTGACATCCTCGTACTCACAGATTCCCCAGTCCACTTGAGCTTGTTCTCCGGGAAGCGTTTCGTAACGCTGCACTGCTTTGGCACACTGGGGTGGACGATGGTTTTGTACATAATCCTTGATCAGCGTGGCTCCGCCGGTGTATCCCTTCATGCGAAGTCTCATCAACATCGCCTGACAGTTGAACAGACCGTCCACCTTCATCCAATGGTCAATCTGAGACTTGAAGGGATCCAACTTTGACCCGCGTCTTTCTTGCACCTTCTCCTTTGGCAGATGCCCATCGCGTAGATATCTACGCACGGTGTTCCTTGAGAATCCCGTCTCTCTTGAAATCTCCCGCAGACTCTTCCCTTGTGCTTTCAGTTCCTGTATTCTCAAAACTGTCCCGCCTTTCAGCATCGATGTTCTCCCCTCGCATAACTTCGCAGGTTGCTACGAGGGGGATATTCGAGAGAGGCGGGTCAAATTCATTCCGGCGCTCCTGGGTCAATTTTAACCCGGCGGTGACAGTTGCTCTGGTCGGACCTAATGGGGCGGGAAAGACGACGATGATGAGAATCTTGACGGGTCTGTTACAAGCAACATATGGGACCATTGAGGTGGACGACGTCAACGTAAGAAACAGGGCGCGTTACATGAACCTTGTCGGTTATGTGCCCGACGAACCGTTTTTTTACGAGGATCTTACAGGTGCGGAGTTTTTGCGGTTTACAAACGACCTTCATCAACATGAAGACCTTACGGTGGCCATGGAACGCCTTGATCCTCTGCTCACGAGGCTGGGTATCAAGGATGTTTTGCATAGGCGAATACATACCTATTCGCTGGGTACGAAGCGAAAGCTCGCGATCATTTTGGCCGTGATCAGGTTGCCCAAATATTTGCTGCTCGACGAGCCCTTCAATGGTCTAGATCCGATTAGCACATATCACATCAAAGAGTTCCTCACAAACTTTTGCCATCAAGGCGGCGGGATCCTCATATCGACCCACCAACTGGATCTCGTCGAAACGATAGCCACACATGTGACCGTTATCAACGAAGGGAAGGTGATCGTTTCGGAATCACTCCAATCGTTTATAAAATCAACCGGCTCATCTCTTGAACGTAATCTCATCGTTACGATACAGGCTGCGGGGAGTGATGCGCGTGAGGACTGTTAGACAATTCATCGTCTGGAGTCGCTGGAAATCGAGAATTCGGTGGCGCCAACTATGGGGCAATGTAAAGATATTCAACATAGGGAACGGGCGAAACTTCTGGTACGTTCTAGTCTTCGGTCGCGGTTTCGGCATTGTGTTTATGTTTATGCTCGGTTTTGGTATTGCTTTCATATGCAGTAAAATCGGTTTGAGTCAAGACTTTGCTTGGGCGGCCGTATTTGTGATGCCACTGATAGATGGTATAGCAGATGGGACCAAGGTTGGCGGCGCTCTGTCGGCGGCCGGTGAAGAGAAATGGCTATTGGGTGTGACCAACATCTCAAAGACCAAGTATCTCCTGTTCCTGTGGATGGACCGATTCATCTGGAATACTGGGAACCGGATCCTCGCATCCATTTCGATCGTTTTTGGGGTCGATGTGTTGTATCGATTGAATCTTATTCACGTCTTTGCAGCGTACAGCTTGTCTTTTCTTGCGGGCGTGCTTCTGTCACTTCTGATGACCATGGCGTGGTACATTCGAGCGAATTCAGAGGTTACAAATTTTCCACTTCAGGTTTTCGTTCGGTTGCTGGCATCCGGTCTGTTATGCTTCATTGCTGTTGAGGCGGGGCTGTATATATCGCGACATCTATTGCTTCTTGCTAGGATGGGCTATTTTAAATTTGCTATGCATGTTGCTATTCAGATACCCAAGCATATCATGTTGACGAAGCTCGTATGGCTCCTGCCAGTTGCGTTGGCCGACCTGTTGGTGCACGGGCTGTTTCCTCTGGGGCTATTTGTAGTGCCCCTGTATTTTATGATATTCATTGCGGCAGCCATAGTCTTGATACGCGCTGCGAGCAAGGTTGACCAAAGCCCGTACGATCATTCCCCCAACAGTTCCGTAAGGAAAATCCTTCATGTGCTCTCCGCACGGGTTTCATTCCCCATCGGGCGCCACATACCGCGTGGCTACTTCGTGGCCATGGTGCGGAGCGCATCTGCAAAAAGTTATTTTGTGTCGCTCGCATCCAGCTTCCTGTGGCCGCTAACCATCCTTTGCGTCATTGTCTCACTTGCGCTGCCAACGATGCTAAGTGTGCAGATCGTACCCATGGTCCTTCTGTCCTGTCTACTCTTTCTTTGTACTTTGACAGTACGCTCAGCGTTCAGGCTCCTGGGATCTCGACTGTCTTTCGATGCCGAGGGAGGCATGACACAGTATCTCTTGCTGCACGGGATGGATGCGAAACGGTTGTACGATATGAAGATGACGGCATTTAGACTTCTTTCATGGCCGGTGCTGATATCTATGACTCTCATCTATTTGCTGCCTTTACAGTTGTCTACGGGGCTTAAGACTGACTTCTTTCTGGTGGCCGCCCTGTATTTTTGGCTACAATCAGAATTCGTATTGCTGCCAAGCCTGCTGACACCACATTTTGAGCGCGCGACATGGGCGACGGCATTCTTTGATCAGCGCGTCTTAGGACAGGCTGTTCGACGGATGGTAAATCTTCCGTTGTCCATATCCATCACGCTCGTGGTGTATGACATCGGGATGAGAAGTCCGTTGAATTCCCATGTAATGTTGCTCGTGGTGGTGGCGAGCGGCATACCGATCTACTTTATGTTACGCATGCTTAAGCGGATGCGATTGGCATCTTTCTCCGAAGAAGAGATTTTCCTCTCGAGAGAAGTGATTATGGGTTCGGGATTTTGGAAGGGGCAGATGGGGGTCGTGTCATCTGCCATAGTTGTGTTGTTGGCAGTCTCCGTCTTTCTGCTCACCCGCCAGTACGTTCTCGGACTCGGAAGTTTCCTGCTCCTGAGAGCTTTAATCAGCCTTTTCATCCTGAACTCCTATCGGCGTAGCGTCATCGCGCTCGACCACGTTTCACTTTCCTCGTGATGGGAACGTACAGAAGAGCGCGGTATCCGATGGTGCATTGTTGCGGTGCCGAAATGCGCAGTCAATGATCCAGGAAGGGAAGCAACAAACGACCGTAAAACGCCGAAGTGGTTGTTGCGATGCGTTTTGCCAATATCGCCATCATCAGAAACTCCACGCTTGACTCATCGTTCACCAGGTCTCCCCAATGTTCCGGTTCATAGCGGGAGAGCATGCTGAGATGGAAGGCCAACAGGTAATGAACAAAAGGTTCTGAGAGCGACGCGCTCTCCAAAAGGTGCTGCGGCAACGGCGGGATTGCCATGGTCTGATCGTGTGTGTCGGAAATCGTGGGAATCCACCAGTCATGACAGGCGATCTTCCCGGAGGAGTCGGTTTCGAGGACTATGCTCTGCGCCTCTATGTTCGCTGGCGGGAATTCAATGGAACTGATACTTGTTCCAGAATCGTGGTTACGCAATAACTCTATCCATGTCTCAAGCGGCAGCCCGCATCTCGCGGCCCAACCACGCTGCACACTGTATGTCGTATGAGAACGATTGGCGGATATAACGGTAAGTCTTTCGTATCTGGGGGATATTCCGAGTTCGCCTAATACGGGCCATGTGCCGGGTACGGTCGCCCACAACTGACCGACTGGAAACGTCACCCCAATCAGCGCTCCACTCTTGCCGAACCCACGCTCCTCAAGATCGGTTTCGGCGGGGCCAGACGGTTCGTGAATACGCGCTTTTTGCCGAAGCAATTGCACCGCCTCATACCAGTCTGGAAAGACGCCTGTCTTCTCAACCCGAATAGCGTCGGCAAAATAGTTGTAGTGGCTCTTCTTACGGGGTGTTGAAACTCCGTGTTTGTACGATGCCAACTGCTTTCGACCACTAAGAGTGCTAAGTGCAATACAGCCCTTCGCATAATTTAGCAGCCCATAATAGAACATGACAGGTTGAGTTCGGGCTGGCGCAGTCTCTCCTGATTCTAGAAAAGCTCTTCCCTGCGCAAAGGCTGAACACACTGCAAACGCCGATTCGTAGAGACCATCGCGGTTCTGTCGACTGCAGTGGATGGCGCTAAGAATGTGTTTGATGATCAGAGGGTTCTCGAGTATCTGCAACACCGATAGTTCGGAACGGAAGTGGGCCAAGTTCAAATTCCTGCCTCCGCAGACTGGGTTGACATGCGAAAATGAGGTCTGTAGACTTACTCATAATATCTACGGTCGATCCAATTCATATCCATTTGTTTTTTCATCCATTTTCTGAGGGGGATAATTTCGTGAGCACATGGGAAAGCAAGTTTCAAACAGAGGGATTGACTTTTGACGACGTGTTGCTGCGGCCAGCGCGTTCAGACGTGTTGCCTCGCGATGTGGATATCACGACACAGTTAACGCGGAGTCTAAGACTGAATATCCCGCTGATGAGCGCGATCATGGATACAGTGACGGAGGCAAAGCTGGCGATCGCCATTGCTCGGGAAGGCGGCATCGGGATTATTCATAAGAACATGTCTGTGAGCGACCAGGCGGAAGAAGTCGACAAGGTCAAACGCTCTGAGAGTGGGGTAATCACCGACCCTGTCTACCTGACAGCAGATCATCCAATCTATGATGCCGAGGCCATTATGGCCAAATATCGCATCTCTGGTGTTCCGATCGTCGATGAGAAGCGACATTTGGTTGGCATTCTCACAAACAGGGACTTGCGCTTTGAGAAGAATTTCAGTCGATCTATTGGAGAGGTCATGACCCGTGAAGGGTTGGTGACGGCGCCTGTCGGAACAAATCTGGAGCAGGCTAAAGATATTTTACAGCGGCATAAAGTGGAGAAACTCCCGATTGTGGACGATGAGGGAATCTTGCGCGGTCTGATCACCATTAAAGACATCGAGAAAGCCAAGCAATTTCCTGGCGCAGCGAAAGACGCCCATGGCCGTTTGTTGGTTGGTGCGGGCATTTCCACTGGCAGCGATGCCTTTGAGCGGGCTGACGCGCTTGTGAGGGCGGGCGCAGACGTGGTTGTGGTGGATACCGCGCATGGACATTCAACTGGAGTGATAAACACCGTCAAACGCCTCAGGGAACTGTATCCGGACCTCAATATCATTGCGGGCAACGTGGCGACCGGCGATGGAACGAGGGATCTTATTGAGGCTGGCGCAGATGCGGTCAAGGTCGGCATTGGACCTGGTTCAATCTGCACAACCCGAATTGTGGCGGGAATCGGCGTTCCACAGATTACGGCTATTTACGAGTGCGCCTCCGTTGCGAGAGAATACGGCATACCGATTATCGCAGACGGTGGAATCAAGTACTCCGGCGACATTACTAAGGCAATCGCTGCAGGCGCCAATGTCGTCATGGTTGGCAGTCTGTTTGCCGGAACGGAAGAGAGTCCTGGCGAACTGGAGATTTTCCAGGGCCGCAGTTATAAAGTGTACAGGGGCATGGGTTCCATTGGAGCGATGAAATCGGGAAGTTCCGATCGGTATTTTCAGGAGCAAAACAAGAAACTTGTTCCCGAAGGAATTGAAGGGCGTGTGCCGCATCGAGGTCCGCTTTCCGAGACGGTCTTTCAGTTGATCGGTGGGTTGCGCGCCGGAATGGGGTACTGTGGCGCACCCACGATCCGAGCCTTGCAGGATGGGGCGCAGTTTATCCGCATTACGAGTGCGGGACTTCGGGAAAGTCATCCGCACGACGTGCATATTACTAAGGAGGCACCAAACTACAGCGTATGATGTGAAGAGGGATGAGCTTTGGAGATATGGGCGCATCGGGGAGCCAGCGCCGTGGCCCCCGAGAATACAATGACGGCATTTTTGAAGGCGTATGAGATGGGAGCCGACGCTCTTGAAGTGGACGTCCAGAGATCTTCGGACGGAGTATTGGTTGTTATTCACGACGATACGGTGACAAGGACAACCCAGGGACGCGGATACGTTCATGCCGCGTCCTTTTCATGGCTGCAGACACTTGACGCGGGATACAAGTTTGGGAACAAGTTTCGCGGAGAACGAATACCGCGATTGGAGGAAGTGCTGTCATTTGTGAAATCAGCGGGCATGGGAATCAATATTGAACTTAAAGCCTCTTCGATTCCGCAATCGGGGTTGGAGCAGCAAGTGGTCGACGTCATCAGGCAGTACGGACTGACTGAGAGAACTGTCATATCATCCTTTTACTACGACTGTCTGCGTCGAATTAAAGACTGCGATCCGACTATCTCCATTGCCCTTTTGTCCTCTTACTACTCGCCTGTTTCACCCGGATATGCCAAACAGTTTGGGGCTGACGCCATCCATCCCAATCGTCGCAGCGTCACTTCGGCTCTGCAACAGGATGCGTTGCGACTGAACGTGAAGATTAGACCGTACACGGTGAATTATGGGCGTCAGATTCGATTATTTCAGGCTTGGGGTATTGACGCCGTTATTACCAATCATCCGGGTATGGCGAAGGATGCTCTCGGAAAAGAAGATTCAAATGAGGATCTCCGGTAATCCTGCGTGTGGTATAATTATGTGATCAGGTTACAATGAAACACCGGGATCAATTCAAGGATTACAAGGGGGCAATACATCATGGCAGTAGTAGGAACAGAGCGCGTCAAACGCGGCATGGCCCAAATGCAGAAAAATGGCGTCATCATGGACGTTGTGACAGCTGAACAGGCGAAGATTGCGGAGGCGGCTGGCGCGGTTGCCGTCATGGCTTTGGAACGGGTTCCCTCAGACATTCGGGCGGCTGGCGGAGTAGCGCGTATGGCAGATCCAACCATTGTTGAACAGGTGATGAAGGCGGTGTCCATCCCGGTCATGGCCAAATGCCGGATCGGTCATATCGTGGAAGCGCGAATTCTGGAATCGCTAGGCGTCGATTACATCGATGAGAGTGAAGTTCTTACACCAGCGGATGACAAGTACCACGTAAACAAGCGCGAATTTACAGTGCCATTCGTATGCGGCGCCAGGGACTTGGGTGAAGCGTTGCGTCGTATCGCGGAGGGCGCAGCCATGATTCGCACGAAGGGCGAGCCAGGTACGGGCAATATTGTAGAAGCTGTCAAACATATTCGCATGGTGCAGTCGCAAATTCGCAGAGTCGTCTCCATGTCTGAGGATGAATTGGTGGCAGAGTCGAAGGAAATTGGCGCTCCCTATGAACTTCTCCTTGAGATACATCGGACGGGGAGTTTGCCTGTCGTCAATTTTGCGGCAGGAGGGGTTGCCACTCCAGCCGATGCGGCGTTGATGATGGAATTGGGGTCAGATGGTGTGTTTGTGGGATCGGGCGTCTTCAAATCGGAAAATCCGGAGAAGTTTGGCAGGGCCATCGTCGATGCAACAATGAACTTCAAGGATTATGACCTGTTGGCTAAAATTTCGCAAGGCATTGGCACTCCGATGAAAGGTATTGAAATGTCCACACTTTCCATTAACGAACGCATGGCCGAACGCGGCTGGTGATAGGGATGATCTTGAAGATCGGCATATTGGACGTTCAGGGAGCTGTCTCTGAACACGCAAAGAGCATCCGCAACATCGGCGCAGAGCCTGTTCTAGTAAAACACCCAGAGTCACTCGTCGAGGTGCACGGGCTTATCCTTCCGGGTGGAGAAAGCACGACACTCGGAACCTTGATCCGCAAGTATGGGCTCTATGAACCCATACGGGAGCGGGCTCGGCAGGGAATGCCGGTATTTGGAACATGTGCTGGACTGATCCTGTTGGCCAGGAAAATAGAAGGGCAGGACGATCATCATCTGGATCTGATGGACATCACGGTCAACCGCAACAGCTTTGGTCGGCAAAGGGATTCTTTTGAAGCTGACATCGAGTTTGAGGGATTATCCGGGGCTCCGTTTCCTGGGGTGTTCATAAGAGCGCCGCATATTGTCACGGCTGGTTCAGACGTTCAAGTGCTTGCCATGTACCAGGATCGAATTGTAGCCGCAAGACAGGGTAACTTGCTGGCCGCTTCATTTCACCCTGAGCTAACTTCGGATCTACGCCTTCATGAATACTTCAAGGCAGTGATCGAACGACAGTGTGCTGCCGAATGCGTATAACAGCGGGGGTGAGCACTCCTGCTGTTGTGATCTGGAACATCTGGAGTGGCTTCTTAGGAGGACGGTTCTCTTGCATGTTGGTATATCATGCGTGAGTCCTCGCGTTCAATCGCGAATTCATGCCTCTATTCCCCATGGGCACCAAATTACGGCCCTCAATCAGCAGGTGGAGTTGCACTGTCAATGCCGTGTGCTCGGGTTAGATGTCCTGTTTCGGGAGGTGCTGTACCCGACTAGGTCTGAATTCGCCGAATGGCGAGAGATATCCAGGCTTCAATCCATGGCATTGGTGCTCGTAACCCATGATCCACTGCCGTCATTAAAGAGTCGCGCACTTCGCACGGGGGCGTACGATGTCATCTCTGAGACTGGCGGCGCCAGGATCAGCGATGACATCGGCCGTATCCTGGAATCGGTCAACCGCGAACGGCGGATGCTCCATAACCACGAGATCGCGATCCGGTCGTATGGTGAGGCGGTTGTGACTATCCGCGGCAGGAAGGTTGGCCTGACGCGCACGGAATTTAACGTTCTAAAGGCGCTCATCGAGTCGAAAGGACGTTATTTGTCGACCGAACGGATGATCAATGCGGCTTGGGGAGATTGTGTTGCGGGACACAAGGAGGATCTGTATGTGTACATTTCCAGGTTGAGAGATAAACTGGAGGAAATACCCGGAAAACCCAAGCTCATCGTATCGTCTCGTGGTTTGGGCTATGCGTTTTTGGGAGAAGTGACGATTGAACGACAGTTTTAGGGAAATTCCATCTTGTGGTGTAATGCTCAATGAGGAGTGGACTCCATGCTAGACGCAAAACTCCTGCGCCAAAATCCGGAACGGATTAGAGGCGCGTTGACACGTCGCAATGAACCGCCGGAAACGTGGGATTTGCTTGAACGGTTTTACATACTCGACGGTGAATGGCGAGAGTTGACGACGCGGACTGAAGCGCTCCGGGCCAACCGCAACAGTGTGTCTCAGGAAGTGGCGGCGCGCAAACGCGACCATCTGGACGCTGGCGCTTTGATCGAAGAGATGCGACTCGTGGGGAATCAGATTCAGGCGGCCGATGAGCGACTCCGTGTATTGGATGAAGAAATGAATGGTATTCTATTGCGTCTCCCAAACATTCCGCACGAAAGTGTTCCCTATGGACATTCCGAGGATGAAAATCCCGAGCTGCGCCGCCACGGTGAGATACCGATATTTGATTTTGCGCCAAAACCGCATTGGGATTTGGGCACAGGACTTGCACTTCTGGACTTTGAGCGTGCAAGCAAGGTAACGGGATCGCGATTTGTCTTTTACAAGGGCATTGGAGCACAACTGGAACGTGCGCTTATGAATTTCATGATTGACGTTCAGACGCGCGAACGCGGCTACATGGAGGTATGGCCTCCGTACTTGGTCAATCGGACAAGCATGGTTGGCACGGGCAATTTGCCCAAGTTTGAGGCAGATGTGTTCAGACTCGAAGAACAGGATTATTTTCTGATCCCGACTGCGGAAGTACCAGTGACCAATCTGCATCGTGACGAGATTCTGGCCATGGGTGATCTGCCGATCAAGTATGCAGGCTTTAGCGCCAGTTTTCGATCAGAGGCGGGCGCTGCGGGAAAGGATACCCGGGGCCTGATCAGGCTGCATCAATTCAACAAGGTGGAACTTGTTCAGTTCGTGCCGCCCGAATCTTCCTACGAGGCCTTGGAGTCTATTATGGCAGACGCGGAGACAATTCTGGAGCGGCTTGAGCTGCCCTATCGCGTCATTGAAATTTGCACAGGCGATCTGGGTTTCAAGGAATGTAAAAAGTACGATCTGGAGGTTTGGCTGCCTTCTTCCGCCGCTTATCGCGAGATCTCCTCCTGCACCAACTTTGAGGATTTCCAGGCTCGACGCAGCAACATCAGGTTTCGCCGTTCCGACAAATCCAAACCGGAATATGTGCATACATTGAACGGCTCCGGATTAGCGTTGGGAAGAACGTTTGCCGCCATCCTGGAGAACTGTCAGGAGGAAGACGGATCTGTTCGAATTCCGCCGGCCCTGCAGCCTTATATGGGCGGTCTGACGCGCATAGGTGTGTAAGGTGCTTTTTTTCCTGGCAATGGGCGCCGATAGGCGCAGCTCCGCATATAGTGTCGTAACGGGACGGGTGTTCCTGCAGGCGCTTTGTCTACGGCCATATGACCTATTTTAAGGAGCGAATGATCCGTGTCAGTCAAACATCGCACTTCTCAGACATCGGCTTCAACTGGACCGACCTCTCTTTTACACTCGACAACCGGCAAAGGCCATCAGCCTGGGGAACTGCTGACCGCAGGCGTCGCGCCCAATCGCAAGACGCCCGCCAAACGGCGCCGCCCAGGAAGTGGTGAGCGAAAAAGGCAGGCCAGGCGCATTGCTACGGCGTCTGATCCGGCAGTTACGCCGCAAGGCTCGACAGGAACTGACGCTGCGGCCACAACATTGGCGAAGATTTACCTTCGCCCCTTTACCTTTGAAGACGAGCAGACCATTGTAAGACTGACTCAAGAAGAGATCATGCCCGTGTTCAAGGAAACGTATGGGTATGACCTTGACATGGCAACAGTCATGAACTACGTCCGATCAGCGCAAACTCGCATGATTGTCGTCGAGGAACAGTCGGCCGGTTATGTCAGCCTGGTGGCGGATGACAGCGGCAAGATGAACATTGGGTCGCTGGTTCTGGGAAAGGAACACCAGCGCAAAGGTTACGGCACTCGGGTGATGAAGCAGCTTGAGCGAGAAGCTGGCGAGTATGGTATGGTAGAGATGGAAGTCTATATCCAGGCGGCCAACAAACGCAGCCAGGAATTCGCCAAGGCGCTCGGATTTACGGAGGCTCAGTCATTTCAACCACAGACAGTGGTGATGACCAAATCGCTGGCACAGAAAACGGTCGCTGTCCAGTAAAGAGTAGAGAACATACTCAGATCTCAGGCGCCTATGTTTTCGCTGGGAAGATATAGGCGCCTGCATGGTGTCAAGCATGGACAGGGCACTGATATAGGGAGCCATACCGACCCCGTTCATGGGCAAGCGTTGAGGTGTCTGCATTGGGTACACGACGTATTTTGCGTGTTGGCCACAATGCCTCTTGACATTTTGACCGGTCGGCTTTATTACTCCTTACCACAGTGATATAATGTGCTAGCGGTCGGCGCTGGCAGTGCTCACGAACACGCCCGAAAATCTAACCACATATGACATGCACCCGTAGCTCAGGTGGATAGAGCGGTGGTTTCCTAAACCGCGTCTTGCGGGGGTTCGAGTCCCTCCGGGTGCACCACAAAGACGAGGACTACAAAACAATATTTTGCAGTCCTCGTCTCCTTTTATGTATCCTCTGGATGTGTCTTTTCTTTACGAGATAAAAAATGGGCTTGAATTTCCCTCTTGACATCTGTACAATCTAAGCAAAGAAGCCCTGCTCTCTCCGAACGGCTAAGTTCCACTTAGCTCATTGATGTAGGAGAAGTGGGGTTTCGTGCGTTCTTACTTATTTTTCTTGCCATATTCCGGTCTTACTGAATGTGCTTTAGGTATGAACTCCCAATGCCTATATTGATGTTTCCATCGATCTTCCGCGTTCCTTATACCTGTTGAAATACCGACATTGAAACCTGGATAAATAGCCCTAATGCGAGCGTTTATGTATTTGTATAATTGCTCCTTCGCTATGGTTCGTTTACCTCTGCGAAAACTGCCTGCGGGTTTTTCCTTATGCAAATCATTTAATCTAAAATATATCGCCCCAAGAATAATATCCATACATTGTAGAATAACGTGTTCATGTGATTTCACTTCTGCAATATCCTCCGGGCCTATCAGCAAGTTGGCCTTTGAAAAATTCACGCTTTGTCCCAAATCAATAATGAATTTCTTGAATTCTTGTTTCTGCGAAGGATTAATGGGTAGCTCGTCAAAATATAAACGTAAGCTCACTTCCGTCGTGGGATCAGAATTGGAATATTGCAATCCAAAAGCATGTTTGAAAAATTGATAATACAATTGTGTAAACGTGTTGTCTATTTGGTTTCGGGTTAGATCAATTGGATGGCGATAGTTGTGTGTGAACATGATTCTTATTTTGATTACGTCTTGCTCAACAAAATCAAAGAATCGGCTTGTAAGTTGCACATATTTGTCTAAATACTGACTGGTTACCTTTTGCCATTTTACCTCACCGTGTAGATTCAGTGATTGTTTCATAAGAGAAAGTTCTTCAACAGTTGGCAAAAGGTCAGTTGAGCGTATTAGGGCACCTCCGTAAAAATTCCCATAGTACTTGCCTTCCTTACCTGACTCGTCCATATAGATAATATACTGCAGAACATTCACCTTCTCGTTGCTGCTTTTCAATATTATAGCAGCCAAGGAGGCTGTCTATGAAGAAGCGATATTGTAGGCTCAGATCGGAATTCGGACATGCATCTTCATTTTGGATGGGTATAGTATAGAACACGTTTTCTCAATGTGGTGTCAGCGATTCAAATCAGTCCGAGTCCCTCCGGGTGCACCAAAAAACCTTATGTAGCAAAATTCGCGGGCTGGGGATAAATCCTTGGCCCGCGTGAGCTAAGTGTCTTTGGTTTTTCTTCCGTGGACGGCGCTACCGGGCGGATCGAAAGCGAAAACTTTGCATGACGAGATAGCTGAGCAGTGTAAACAGCACCATCAGCAATGATACGTGCAGCAGATCGGCGTTCAGACTTATGTTGCTGAGTATGACATAGGCGCCGCTGGCGATCTGTAAAATGACGAGAACAAACAAATAAACGGTCGCACGATAGACATCAGGGCGCGAGTGCCTTGTCTTCCTGAGTTGCATAAGGAGGACGATTACAATGACTGCGAGGCCGATCGCTATGAGACGATGGAGGAACACAAGTCCGACATTTCCGGAAAAACCAGGAAACCACAGGCCGTTGCACAAGGGCCAACCCTTGCATGCTGCGGCCGCACCGTGGAATGCTACGTCTGATCCAACGTACATGGCTACAAATACATAGACCCATGTCCATCCGATCAATTGACGGAGTCCGCGGCCAAGTTGCTGGTTTCTATGTGTAAGACCACTTGGTTTAGACTGCACGTACGCATTGTACTGAAACAGAAATACGGTCAAAAGAGCAACACCGACAAGTCCTAGCAGACCAAACCCCAAATGTAACGCAAGGACACTGGGAGGGTTTACAAACACCACCGCAAGGGCTCCCAAAATAGATTGAAGGACAATGAAACCAAGAGCGATCGACGCGAATATGCGCACTTCCAGCCAGCGGCCGAAGCGACGCCATGCCCAGATCGCGAATACCACGGCCACGATGGCGAAAAAGCCCACAAGGAATCGGTGAAGGAATTCAATGATGACATGTGAGTTATTGAGCGATGGCAGGATTTGACCATTGCACAGTGGCCA
This sequence comes from Bacillota bacterium, assembly GCA_021846285.1. Lineage (GTDB taxonomy): Bacteria > Bacillota > Bacilli > Alicyclobacillales > SLC66 > JAKADD01. The sequence goes on along the minus strand of JAJZCB010000056.1, from coordinate 7,385 downwards.
ATCAGGTCCGCAGCCTTCCGCTGAATTGGTCTGGGTATCCAAAAAACCGATAAAGTTGACGAGGAACATTCCAAATGTGGCTATACATCCGAGCCATAGAAGCGGCTTCGACGGCTGTCTCCGTTCAACTTCGTTGCGATTCGGTGACAAAGGGTGACACCTCCGGGATATGAACATGGCGGACAGGCGTCCGGTACTAGTATAAGCCACATGCCGGCTTCGTGACACAGAAAATCGTGAACATGAGTCTAATTTTAGCGTGTCTGACACAACACCGATTCGCGCCATTCTCGCCAACGCCATACTCCTCCCAAGGACTACGTGATCTCGCGTGTGTACGGTTCTTCAACACTGGTGTGGGCCGGGGCAGTCTTTGCCTTTCCCCAGACGTTTACAGCAACGACGCCGACAATCGCAACAAGACCGCCAATAATCGCAACTGGTTTGGGAAATTCGCCTAACCAGATCCAGGCAATGGAAATCGCCAGGATTGGGTTGAGATAGAGAGCGCTTGTCACTGAGCTCGCTCTGGCCTTGCTGAGCGCATAACCCCAGGCCACATAAGCGATGGCTGCAGGGAAGATCCCGATATACACGGCTGAGATTGTCGCCTGCACCGGCACTTGGCTCATCTGCCGCCATAGACCGGGAACAAACAGAAGCATGGGGAGCGTACCAAACCAGGTAAAATAGGCGGTCAATTCAAGCGGCCGATATGTATGATAGAGCGGTTTCTGATAAACAAAGAATACGGCTGCGCTGGCGGCAGAAATGAGAATTAAGAGGGCGCCATGTGTAAACCCCTGCGCTTCTCCTGAACCAAATGTGATCAAACCCGTGCCGATGAATCCGATTACAATTCCCAACCACCCGATGCGAGTGAGGCGCTCTCGCAAGGCGAACGCCGCAATGATCGCCGTGAAGGCGGGAGCAACGGCAATGATCAGACTGGCGGTTCCAGCCTGTACAGCAGTTTCGCCAAACGTCAGGGCGGTGTGATACAGGGAGATGCCGATAAATCCCAATGCGGCAATTTTCGGCACGTCATTGCGGCGGGGCAAGCGGATTCCTTTTACGGCAGCGTAAATGAGGAACACGATGGATGCGCTTAAAAACCGCAACAGCACGACATGACCTGGTGAGTATCCTCCCTGCAACGCTGCCCGTATGCCAGCGAACGCGGATGACCAAAACAGCAGGGTCACACCGACGGCGGTTACTGTTCTCCAGTTCGTAAGTGTCACCCTTCCATGGCATTGATACTAATGATAACAGGAACGTGACGATTTTCGTTGGCGATCGTTGCTGGCAAGACACGGTGCATTTGTATTACTCCTGTTTTATCTCCAGAACAATAGAAAATGTGACAACTTCTTTAGGGTATAATCGCCGCTCTCCGTGTATAATTGGCTGTATCGATGAGGACATTGAGCGACATCGAGCGAATGGATCGCGGCATTGAGTATTGACAGTCGCGCTGTGGTTGACGATGAGGTGATCGATTGGTTCGCGCATTGCAGATATTCCTGTTATTGATCACCGCTGGTGCGACGCTTGCGTTGGCGAAGCCGTTGTCACCGACGCAGAGCACACAACATAAGTACGCAAGTATGCATATAAATCCCGGATATCCTCGGCAAGTCGTCAGCCTTAGGAAGTTTCCCTACCCGTTTCAGGCCATGTTGGCCATTGAGTCGGATGCGGACCATGCGACACTCAGAAAATTTAACCTGATTCATGAGTTTCTCAATACAACGATTGACACACCCATGGGTCGCGGCCTGGGGTTGGATGTCAGCGATTCTTTCTTTTTATACAACGGGTCCAATCTGCGCTATACCATCGACACTAACCATACGCCACTCGCTAAGGAGATGACATTCTTCAAAGGAGTTTCGCGCCAACTGTACTATGGACCTATTCTGCTGCACTACATAAAAGCAGGCTGGATCGACACGATTCATTCGATGGGCGATTTTTCCCGCATCGGCGCGAGAGGAACGTTGTTTACCCGGGCACAAGCCGTGTACGCGATGCGCTATCTGATGGCGCACGGGGTTCGTCTTACCGTGTTTACGGATCATGGCAATCAGTCCAACAGAGCGAATTTTGGCGCTTACGGGTATCAGGACAACGCATTCTTCGATTACCAGCAGGGCGACAATCCCTACTCACCATACTACGTGACAGATCTGCTGCGCAAGGAAGGCGTCAGATTCGTCTGGGCGGACATCTACAACAATCAGTATAGCTATCCCTCCATGATTTACCCCATACACTTGCGCGATGGCCATTCTATCTGGGGATTTTGGCGGTTCACAGGCACCCTCAATCTGATCAAGCGACCGGATCATCCCTGGGTTTACGATTGGCAAGATTTTTGGAATCCGTACGATCTATATCGAGAATTGTCGCCGGGTTTGTTGCAGCAGTTGATCCGCACGCATGGATACACGATTATTGCCCAACACCTCGAGGGAAATCCGAACCGTTTTGTGCTGCCTACAAGCGCGATTGAGTCGCTGGTGCGGCTTGCCCATATGCAGGATCACGGGCTTATTCTCGTGGCGCGCACTAGCCGCCTCCTCCTCTACAATCTTGTGCAGCAGTACTTGCGCTACAGGACTTCCTACACCCGGGGCGTCACCTACATAAATATCGAAGATGTGGCAGATCCGGTGGACGGAACATTTATTCCCGATCGGAATCAACTGCATGGCATTACCTTTGTGGTGCAAGATCCCCGTCAAACTGTGATCACTGTGCGAGGCAGGCCAGTACCGGTTCAGTGGCTCAAACGAACAGCTCACACCATAGGAATTGTCTGGTATCCGCCCAACACAGCCAACTATGCAGTCAATAGCAACGCTGCGCTGCGTCGCGGACTTACATTTGAAGCGATCCCATTTACCTGGTACTGAAGACAGCGGGATGCTATGATCATGTTTCAACTCATTGACAGTCTGGAATGAACAACTCATAATATTGTAAACTGCCAATTCCGCGCGCCGCATGTACGGCCAGGTTTTGATTTCGCTTAGGAGGATTTTCATGATTCCCGAAGTGTTTATAAACTTTCGGCCAGAAGACAGGCGAGACCGCGAAGGGTACTTTTTTATCTTATCCGGTCCCTCCGGCGTGGGGAAGAACACGCTGCTAAGCAGCGTACTAAGCGGTCTTTCCGGCGTTTACTACATGCCGTCCGCGACGACGCGGGCCATGCGCCCCGGGGAAAATCAGATGCATCCTTATGTGTTTGTTTCGACCGAAGAGTTTGAGGATATGATCGAACGGGGCCAATTCCTGGAGTGGAAACGGATCCACACCAATGACTATTATGGCACTCACCTGCCGTCTATTCAGTACGCGATCAAGCATGGATATGACATCATCACTGATATGGATGTCCTGGGGTGTGCGGACGCCATGGCTGCTTTCCCCCAACATATCTGTTCAATATTTATTACTCCGCCTTCGTTGGACGAGTTGTCCAACCGTCTTCATAATCGCGACACCGATACCAGAAACATCGAGAGACGCCTGGAGCGTGTAGAACTGGAAATGGCCCATAAGGACAGATACGACTTCGCGCTTGTCAATGACAATCTGGAGCAAAGCGCGTGGGAGTTGCGGCGGATCATCGAACAGGTGAGAAACCGCGTGGAACTGAAGAGATAGGAAGAGACACTTTGTTTGAACGTCACATGTGGGGCGGGAGTTGGATGATTCCGCCCCTGACCGTTACAGCTTGATCGACACATTGTAAGTGCGCAGCCACGTGTCAATCTGGATAAGATAGTCAAACATTTGTGGAGTCGCCATAATCTGGCCAAACCAGGGCCTGTGCTCCATCTTTGTCTGACTTCGCGTGATCAGTTCGCGGAGCGTTTGGTCGTCAATGATTGTGAGCAGCGGAGAGGAGCGATCACTCACGATCTCTTCAATGATGGCACGGACGCCCTGAAGATATGCGGGGTTTGGCGTTGACGGATACGGACTTTTCCGACGATAGACCACATCATCCGGCAAGATGCCTGTGATGGCTTTACGCAGGATGGCCTTCGCGGTGCCATCGAAACTCTTGATGCGCCACGGGATATTCCAGACGTATTCGACAAGGCGATGATCACAAAAGGGAACGCGCACCTCCAACCCCGTGGCCATGCTCATGCGATCTTTTCTTTCCAGCAGGGTAGGTAGAAAGCGAGTCAGATTTAGATACGAAATTTCTCTAATGCGTGTTTCGCGCGCATCTTCCCCGGATAGTCTGGGCACTTCCGCCAAGGCTTCCTGGTAACGGTCCGCCACATATTGTTCCGGATTCATGACAGTCAGGAAATCCTGAGACAGCAGATTCATGCGTTCCTGCAGTTGCAATGACCAGGGAAAGGTGTCTGCGTTCAAAGCGTCATCTCTATGAAACCACGGGTAGCCCCCGAACACTTCGTCCGCCGCTTCTCCGGAGAGGGCGACCGTCGCGTGTTGTTTGATTGCTTTACAAAAGAGATAGAGGGAAATGTCGATATCCGCCATTCCCGGAAGATCTCTTGCGATGAGCGGCCGGGTTAGGTTGGAAAGCAATTCCGGGGTGTCCAAAATGATTTCATGATGTATGGTTCCCAAATAGTCAGATACTCGTTTCGCCCACGGAGCATCGCGCCCGGTCTGAAACGCATTGGATTGAAAGTACTGCTCCATATGGGCGAAATCGATGGAATACGTATGCAGAGGACCTTGGTGTGCGTTCTGTAGGGCCGCAGCCGCAAATGCACTGACGGCGCTTGAATCAAGTCCTCCTGAGAGAAAGGTGACCACCGGCATATCGGACACCATCTGCCTGCTTACAGCATCTTGCAGTAGATAACGCACTTTTTCCGCCGTGACGTTGAGCGAATCTTCATGCGGATGACTGGTGAGCGCCCAATACTGCGATGTGTCGGTGCGCGTGCGCGAGATCAGCATGGAATAGCCTGGACGAAGTTCCTGAATGCCCGCAAACACGGCTTGCCCTGGTGTACGAGCCGGCCCTATCAACAACAGTTCTGCCAGGCCGTTACGGTCTACCTCTGCAGGAATTTCAGGGTGAGCGAGAATTGATTTCAGTTCTGATCCGAATGCAAAGAGACCATTTCTGTGGGTATAGAACAGCGGCTTTACACCCATTCTGTCGCGCGCCAGAAACAGCGTTTCGTTGCGCTCGTCCCAGATTGCGAAGGCGAAGATTCCGTTTAACCGCTGCACGCATGCCGTTCCCCACTGGATATAGGCCAGAAGGACAAGTTCGGTATCAGAACGGGTCAAAAAGGTATGGCCGTTCGCCGCAAGATCTCTTTGCAACTCTGCCATGTTATAGAGTTCGCCATTGTAGGTGATCGTCCATCGACGTTCACCGTATTGTCTGGTCATGGGCTGCGTTCCGCCCTCCGGATCAATGACGATCAGGCGGCGGTGACCCAAGGCGATCGGCCCACTGCGCCACGCTCCGTCAGCGTCAGGTCCACGGCACGCCAGTGTCTCTGTCATTTTGCCAATGACTTCAGGCGCATGGAAAGCGCCACGGTTCCAGTCGATGTATCCTGTAATTCCACACATCCAAATTCCTCCTCGGCAGGTTCCATGCGTCGAGTGCCCAGATCGTATCCATGCTATGCTGTACTGCGCGTATATGTGCATCAGAAAATGGTTTTTGGTACAGTGAACATGGGTGATGTGGCAACGGAGGAGGGATCTGTCCGCTGACTGAGATATATGAGACCTACATGGAGATCGCGTTGCAGCAGGCGGTGTTGGCTCGGAACCTGGGTGAAGTTCCCATTGGCGCTGTTGTCGTCTCAGAGGATGGCCGCGTGATCGGATTGGGGCATAATAGGCGTGAGACAGCGAACGATGCTACAGCCCACGCGGAAATCATGGCGATACGGGCGGCGGGGGGGGCAAGAGGCGACTGGCGCCTCGCTGGTTGTGCGCTTTATGTCACTGTTGAACCGTGTCTGATGTGCGCAGGGGCGATTCAACTAAGCCGCATGGCCCATGTGCTTTATGGCGCGCAAAATCCCAAAGGGGGCGCCCTTGGATCCCTCTTCGATGCGTATGGAGTCAAGGGTCTCAATCACTATCCGGTTGTCACGGCTGGCATTTTAGCACCGAAGTGTGGTATGATGCTTAAGGATTTCTTTCGCGAACAACGCTGACAATGTGTACAAAACTTGCAGTCCGTTGACGCGACGACTTGCGGAGAGATGTCCGAGTGGTCGAAGGAGCTCGCCTCGAAAGCGAGTAGTCCTTTACGGGGCTCGTGGGTTCGAATCCCACTCTCTCCGCCATTTTGTATTTTGGCGACAGTCTCAGCGTACATCTGGTTGGGTCCTGCGCGACGTCCGCTCCCGAACTGTGTCAGGTCCTGACGGAAGCAGCACTAAGGGATGTCGGGCGGGCGCCGCAGTTCCGCCTGGCCAGGTGGCGCTGAGAGTTTCGCCAACTTACATTACTTCAGGGGGGCTTTGGACATGACCAAGCCTCAGCAAGAGATCCCTACGCGGCTCCTGGAAGTTCTCGGGTTGGATGCAACTCGCGAGACAGGTGAACTTATCGCAGCCGATAGAGCGATCCGTTTTATTATGGCCATTATACCGATTGCCTTCGTGTACATTGAACAAAATCGTCTGATCATCCAGTACAATCCGGCGTTCGCGAAGATTATGGGCATTCCGCTCGCCCATTCCGGTCAACCTCTGCAAACCGTGCTGGGCGCGTTTCCCCCGATGCTTGCCCTATTTGAAAAAACTCTTACCAATCAAGAAGACTATCGGTCACGTCTCGCGCATTTTGAAAGGAACTATCACCTTGTCCATTTGCTCGTGGACGCACAGGTCATGATGGTCGGGGATAAACCGGAAGGGTGGCTGTTTGTCTGTCGCGAGATTGATAACCTGTTGACGATTGAGGCGCAGGGTGTGCGTAAGGACAAATTGGCGACGACGGGCAAGATCGCGGCTGGCATTGCTCATGAGATCCGGAATCCACTCACGTCGATCAGGGGATTTCTGCAGTTGTTGGAAATCGATCTGATGAACAGTGGTACAGATAGACATCAGGATTACATACGGCTTATGCTCGCGGAAATTGATCGCGTGAACCAACTTGTGAATCAGATGCTGATGTTGACAAAGCCGACCGATATGATCATGGAGATACTGTCGCCTGGACAAATCCTGGAAGACGCCGCTGCCATCGTTAGGCCCGAAGCACTGATGCGCAAGACTGCGGTGCAAACAGCGATTCAGGAGACGCCGCCCATTCGGGCGGACCGAAACATGCTTCGACAGGTGCTCATGAATCTCATCAGCAATGCCCTTGATGCGATGGAGGGCGGCGGTACTCTGACC